>JAZFZF010000233.1:0-7106 GCA_036443875.1 Nitrososphaerales archaeon | reverse complement strand
CCCAAGAAGGCAAAAAAGATGAAAGAAAGACTTTGTCAAGAATGCAGTCTAACTGAAACGGAGGCGGTTGAAATTGTCAACATAATGCCAGCCAGCATCGAAGAGCTGCGAGCATTTACATTTGGGTGGAAGAAACTCATACTTACCGATACCTTGGAAAAGATGAAGAAGATAATCAAGGAGAACGCGTAGTAAAGGCATTGGTGTTGTCATTGGAAAGTACAGGTCTACCAAGGAAGTATGAGGAGTATGCATACGTTCTTGACATCATTGTTAGAGGTAGATCAAACACAATAAAGGGAAGGGAGGGGATCATTGTGCAATCAGTTGGTGAAGAACGATTAACATTATTAGAACTGCTAGCTATGCCGAACGCAACTTTCGATCTAAGCGAACGTGTCTATATTGGGAAGGATGGTAGAGATAAGATACTTAGTGTACTGGGGAGGTTGGACTATAGCAACATATCTGTACCGGCGCAGAATGAATTGCCGCTGGCGATAGAAATGATAGTAAAATCTAATGAAAAAAGGTTTGTTGATTACATAAACAACGCACAGCCAATAAATCCTAGAATACATTCTCTTCAACTAATTCCTGGCATTGGAAAGACATACCTGATTAACATACTTCAGGAAAGGGAGAAGAAGCTCTTTGAGAGCTTTGATGACCTACAAAAAAGAATTGGATTAAGAGACCCTTCTAAACTTATAGGAAAGAGAATAGTAGAAGAGATAGCAGGTGACGCACGGATTAATATATTCGTTAGAAGATGAATAAGAAGAAGAGAAGAAAGCTTGGACAGCATTTCCTGGTTGATAGCAATGTTCTAAATGTAATACTGGATAATATGGGGATTGGGAAAGAGGTTGTATATGAAATAGGAACAGGCAACGGTATTCTTACTGCTGAACTGTGTAAAAGAGCTGGCAGGGTGATATCATCCGAGGTTGACAAGGCCTTCATTGCAGTAGCAGAAGACCTTCTTAGAAAGTATGATAACCTCACGTTGGTGAATGGTGATGGCTTTATCTTTGATGGCAGTTTTGATTTGTTTGTGTCGAACCTTCCCTATTCAAAAAGCAGAAAAGCTATTGAATGGCTTGCCACTAGAAGGTTTGACAGAGCAATAGTCATGGTACAAAAAGAATTTGCTATAAAGATTCTCTCTAACCACGGCAATAACTACAGAGCTGTCTCTGCACTTGCCCAACACTGTTTCAAAACAGACATTATAATGCATGTTGGCAAAGAATCCTTTGATCCACAACCAAAAGTTGATTCTGTCTTGCTAAAAATTGTTCAAAAAGACAGAGTTGACAGCAGTGTTGTTAAAGCATTAAAACTCCTCTTTTCTTTCAGAGGTAAGAAGGTTAATAGTGTTGCAAGGAAGTTCAAGATGAGAAACGTAGATGTTGATAAGCGCGTAGAGCAATTAACACCAGTCGAAGCAGTTGGATTAGCGAGGATAATTGAACAAAAACAGCGATTATTACAGACCTTCAGATGACACATTTCTTCTTGCTGAATACGCACAGAAGTTCAGCGGTGAGAGCGTCCTAGAAATGGCTGTTGGAACGGGATACATAAGCAGTTTGCTGAAGGAGAGGTTTAGTTCTGTTGTTGCTACTGACATCGACCCTGATGCGATAAGAGAAGCAGATGAATCGACTCTTCGAGTCTGCTGTGATTCTGCCTCAGCTATAGTGAATATCATGTTTGACCTTATCTTGGCTAATCCTCCATACCTGCCTTCGCAAGGAATACATGACCTTGCTGTCGATGGAGGTAAAGATGGTATTGAAGTTACTTTGAAAATGCTAGAAGATGCAGTTAGACTGTTGAAGCGCAATGGCACAATCTTGTTCGTAACTTCATCACTTGCTAATTTCAACACATTGTTGGAATACATGCATAAATTTGGATTTAATACTAATATTATTGGTAGAAAAAAACTTGATTTCGAAGAGCTGTTTATTATACAGGGGAAGCGTTAACGGACATACATACATGTATGTATGCGTGTATACATGAATGTATAAATGAATGAGTGTATATAGATAGTTTAACATTACAAGAATTCAATTGATCTGATTATGCAAAAGAATTTGTAAGACATGCTTGTTGGTGTGATTATGCGAATACCGAATAAACTGAGAGACGAGTTTTCTATACAGTTGAACAACTTGCACAGTAATATTAGCCAAAAATATCTTGAAATTGTTAAGAAGGAGCTACAGCCGCAGCAGGTCAATGTAATGCTTGCTGATGCGAGCGTAACACAGCATGATACTTTTGACCCAAAGAAGATTACAAAGTTTTACGAAATGCTTGCAGGAAAAATGAAGAACTGGTCTTCGCAGGGAATTGCTGAAACAGATAGACCTGATCTTAAACGCCCACATGTATTATTTGCAACATTAATTGAAAATTATAGCTTGTCATGTTACTTTGGCATACAGTATCATGCTCTTCCATTCTACAAGTTAGATAATAGGATAAAGGATATTCAGATCGAGATAATGGAACTTGACGATAAAGTTGCTACAACAAAGGGAGAGATATCAAGGAAAGAGAATGCTGTTCTTGAGGAGGAGCTCAGCAAGAGAGATATTGCCAATCTTGGTTTTGAAGAGATGCTGACAACTATGTACAATGACCAACAACTGTACAATGAGTTAACTCGCAAAGTGGATGATATAGAGAGCGACAATCCTGGATATTTGGATATGATAGAAAGGAATGATGAACTTGTGACGGAACTAAAGAATATGATAATAGAGCTCAATAGAATAAGTCTTGTCTTGGTGGATCATAACCAACTGATGACGGGGGAAGAAGGTGTAGCCGTATACTTTGACCTTGAGGTAATACGGAAGGGAGAGAAGAGTGGAACAATTGAAATTGTAAAGATATCATCTACAGTTAAGAAAACAATAAAGGATAGGTTCGAAGAAGTGGAACTGGCCTTGAAGGAAGTGCTTATGTGAAGGTAACATCTATTAATTATACAATTGATCATACTTCAATGGATGTTTGGCGTGTTAAATGTAGTAACTGTGGTTATATCGAGAAGCTAACATTGGGATCATACGATCTCGAGCAAACCTTCACCGATCTTAATGAGGATTTTGCTTACTATAAATTATTTATGTGTAAGAAGGAGAATGTGTTTGTTGTTGGAAATGTTCATGATCGGCACTTTGACAATAGATGTTCTGTAGATGGAAGTGAGTTGGTGCCAGTCGAAGAATTACCACCAAAAAAATGTCCTAAATGTATTGCGGATATTTCAGCTGAGAAGCTTGATATGAGCGAAGCGATAGGGTGATATTATGGGCAAATCGCTGACCCATAAAATTATTGAATCACATCTAGTCGAAGGTAAGATGGAAGTAGGAGAAGAGATAGGAATCAAGGTGGATAGGGTGCTCATGCAGGATGCCACAGGAACTATGGCATGTCTACAGTTTGAAGCTTTGGGGATGTCTAGAATAAAGGCAGAGCATGCTGTTATCTACGTTGATCATAATATTTTACAGATAGGATTTGAAAATCCTGACGATCACAAATTTTTAGAAACTTTTGCCAGTAAGTATGGTATATACTTCTCGAAACCAGGCAATGGCATATGCCATCAAGTGAACCTTGAAAGATTTTCTATACCTGGAAAAGTACTCCTTGGATCTGATAGCCACACCCCAACAGCAGGTGGTGCTGGAATGCTTGCAATAGGTGTTGGTGGTCTGGATGTTGCGGTTGCGATGGGCGGAGCACCGTTTTACACCAAGATGCCCAAGATAGTTGGTGTTAAGCTCACTGGACAATTGAGACCCTGGGTTACTGCAAAGGATGTTATCTTGGAAAATCTTAGGAGGCTTACGGTGAGAGGTGGAGTCAATAAGCTCTTCGAGTATTATGGTGATGGTGTGAAAACACTATCAGTTCCTGAAAGAGGAACTATATGCAATATGGGTGCTGAGCTTGGAGCTACTACATCCTTATTTCCTTCTGATGAAAATACAAGGCAATACTTCAAAAGGCAGAGTAGAGAACGAAACTGGAAACCACTGGCTGCTGATCCCGATGCCCAGTATGACGAAAACATGGAGATTAACCTAAGTGAATTGGAACCTATGATGGCTTGTCCTGGTTCTCCAGACAATATCAAGAGGGTGAGGGATCTGCAGGGCATAGAGGTTCAACAGGTACTCATAGGCTCCTGCACCAACTCCAATTACCAGGAATTGATGACAACTGCACATTTACTTAAAGACAGGAAAATACATTCCAATATTACGATGGCAATCAATCCCGGTTCGAAACAGGTGTTAGAGATGGTATCTAGAGATGGAGCGATATTCAACATAATCTCTGCAGGAGCGAGATTATTGGAACCGGGGTGCCATGGTTGCATTGGCATGGGTTCTGCACCCGGAACGGATTGGGTCTCTGTACGGTCTTTCAACAGGAACTGGCCCGGAAGGAGTGGAACAAAGAACGATAGGGTGTATCTCACAAGCCCTGAAGTATGTATCGCATGTGCAATTACTGGAAAGATAACAGATCCAAGGGATCTGGGAGAGTATCCTGAGATCCCATGGCCGGATAATTTCATAATAGATGATTCTGGAATTCTGCCACCAGCGGATGATCCCAGCAAGGTTAAGGTATCAAGGGGACCAAACATCAAACCGCTGCCAGTACGCAAACCTGTTGAACAGAACTTACAAGGCGAAGTTTTGATCAAAGTTGACGATAACATTAGTACAGATGCGATCATGCCTGCAGGTGCCAAGATATTACCTTTGAGAAGTAATATACCTGCAATAAGCGAGTACGTCTTTTACTGGCTTGACCCTAACTTTGCGAAGCGAGCTCAAGAAAAGCATGGGGGTTTCATTGTTGGAGGCGACAACTATGGACAGGGTTCCAGCCGGGAACATGCTGCACTGGCACCTATGTACCTTGGAGTGAAAGGTGTTCTTGCAAAATCATTTGCCAGAATACATAGAGCTAATCTGATTAACTTTGGAATTATACCACTCGAGTTTGCAGATGCATCAGATTATGACAAATTACAGCAGGGAAGCACGATGAAGATCGATGATGTTGTCAAGGCGTTATCTGCTGGAAGTAAATCTATAAGAGTATCAGTTAATGGAAATACCATTGAACTTAAGGTTGATTTCTCCGAAAGACAGCGCAAGATACTGATGGAAGGTGGATTGCTGAACTATACTAGAAAAACCGTCGCAAACTGATGCAATATATATCTATAAGAAAAGAAAATATGCATTGATAGTAACCAAAAAAATGATGATTGGTGCTGCCGTAATACCTATAATTGTTGTACTAGTAATTGCCATTCCTAAGATATCTCCCGGTGATCAACCGTCAACAACTGCTGCATCACTCTTCAGGATCGAGTTCATTAAGGAAGATATGAAACGTATCAGTTTTGGAGTAACGGAAAGAGCTGGAGCGCTGACTAGCGAGAAGTTAATAATAGATGAGAAAGGGCGGGCGTTATACGATGTGAGAGTGGAAGGGGAGAAGGGATCCCAGACTAGATTTCAAGTAAGTTCGCTAGATCTGAAGAGACTAAAGGCTCTGATAACTGATACTGGCTTCATGCAGATTCCAAAATCTGAATTTGCAACTAAAGAGGATGCTGTTGAATTCACAAGGTATACCCTCAAGGTAGATCTAGGCAGTCAAGCGAAGACCGTTCGATGGGCCGACGAATCATCCTCAAAAGATTTCGTACCACCGCTTCTGACTATGCTGAGCGATTCCATTACAAAAATTATTGAAACCTATACGTAGTTTAGAACAAGTATCCAAGTTTTGCCAAGCGTCAATATCGTAACCTCTCCATGTTCCTCATCGCTTTGCCCCTCCTCGAAAAATTACGTATCAACTGAACGTCAAATTTTGATATTGTCATGCTGCGTATGAAAATACTAGATACGTTATGATTAATACTCCTAAAAGAGAGTTTATAACATGAAATAATTTATCTTTACCATGTACTATGAAGCAGAATTTCATCAATCTCGATGGCTATCGTGTGCGATATATCGAAGACGGTATTCTCAATAAAAAACACATCCTTTGCCTGCACGGTCTTGGGGCTTCAGCTGGTAGATGGGAAAAAGCTTTGCCTATTCTTGCGAAAGAATACCATATAGTGGCACCTGATATCCTCGGTTTTGGCTACAGCGACAAGCCTAGTGTGTCATACACGATAGATTTCTTCGTGAATTTTGTGAAGATATTCATGAAAAAATTGAAGCTGGAGAGTCTTATCCTGATGGGTGCTTCGCTAGGAGGCCAGATAGCGATAGAAATTGCCCTAGGATACCACAAGGTCGTAGAGTGTCTAGTTCTTATCTCACCTTCCGGTATAATGAAAGAACCTACTCCCGCATTAAACCGCTACATTGCAGCCGCAATGTATCCTACATTTGAAAATGCCAAAAAAGCCTTCCAAGGGATGAGTAGTATGAAGAATGTGGATGAGATCTACACACGGGATTTCATCAACAGGATGCAACTACCAAATGCCAAATACGCATTCATGTCAACAATGATGGGCATCAAATCTGCACCGAGCTTTGTAAATAGACTATCTAAAATTATAATTCCAACCCTTATTGTATCGGGCAAAAAAGATGCTCTGATTCCATCCAAGTATGCGAAGCAGTTTCACTCCAGAATAAAAGATTCGAAACTTGTCATAATGGAGGACTTTGGACATTCGCCATATTTTGAAAAACCAGATATATTTAGCAAGATGGTCCTGAAATTCCTTAAAAATTGAGGTTTTTTTGTACAAGGAAGCAAGATGTGTATGGCTTCTGTTGGATGGATATACCATTTATAACCAAAAATGTTATATATGCTGGTATCTAATGGTATTGTAAGGGAATTTAAACCATGGGAAATGAAGAAAGCGAAAACCAAACGAGTCCAACGTACCTCTTCAAGAAGGCCTTGCAAAGTGGTACTGAAACACAGACTGAATTTATCAAGCGAATGGGCTCGATGCAATTTGAAACGATGCAAGGATTCATGAATATACTGCAGACAATAACCAACTT
>JAZFZF010000232.1:0-5150 GCA_036443875.1 Nitrososphaerales archaeon | reverse complement strand
TTTGTGTAGTTACTAACGCCTCACCTTCCACGCAACCGCCAACGATCCTTCTGCACATTATACGCACTCTTGCTTCACTATATCCTTCAGGGGCTTCAAACATACGCCAACTTTGTTCGCATTGTTCAGATAATATGCACCCTTGATACTGTTAGTAATTACGCTATCAACTTCATTACGATCAACAAGTGGAGTCAAACATATACAACAATCGCATAACAACTCACCGCCAGCATGTTCAATCTTTTGGGTGTAACCCAGATCTCTTGCATTTTCATATGCAGCCCTTGCACAGAATATCAAGCATTTTTTCCTGAACTTCTTTCCGTCAACCATATGCGCTAATAACGATAGATCGTCCACACCCAACTGGGGACTACCCAGAGTGATGATATCTCCACTCTCAATTGTACTTAGTTCATCCTTTACCTTGATGATTTCTTCCTTACCAAACTCTATTCTCTCTCCCTCAGTCTTCCCTATGGTGAACATCCCACAGGATCCAGATGTTCCTATCGCAGCAGAAAGTGCTTTTGCATTCCTCTTCTCCAATTCCTTGATGCCATCAAAGGCCACAACATTGTTAGCAACCTTCCCAGTAAAATATCCCAAGAAACCGTAATCCAGTTCGTTGTCAAGTTCACCTTTGATCTTTATACACTTGTCGGGCTTTCTCATCTCTTCAATTCGTAATTCTGAGTATGGTGCTTTACCAGTAAGTGCACTTGCAAGTGCACTCAATGCGCTCTCCCTATTAGTTCGTAAATGTAGAACAGAATTTGTGTAAACTGCCGCATTACTTTCAGCAACACTGACATCCGTACCTTCAGATGGCATGTCAAACACGTCATATGGGCAGCATGTATATGATTTCGTTGCACCCATGCGTTTGTATGCATCTGCAATTCTATTCTGTTGCATAATGAATTCTGCTTTTACTTTCAATGAATTTATCTTCAGCGGATCATAGCCCATAGGGTTAATCGTTGTCTTCACAGCAAATTTACCATCTCCACTTAGGTTTTGAAGAAACTGCACACCGGAATCTCCGATCGTGTTATAATTTACTCCAGAAATATGCACCCACCTTACCGGCACGAGTTTCTTCGCATCCGTAGACTCACCTATAGCGAGCAGTATCCTGTAAGCAGTTGCGAGTGCCTCACCTTCTTCACCGTTAAGCGCCTTCTCTTCCTCTCTTGTGAATTGTATGAAGACAATAAATGTATTCGCAATAATAAACTATCCCATGTAAAGGATAATAATGATAATTAATGCTTTCCAGAACATGGATATACGAAAGATTCTTGATTCGATGCTTGAAACTATACACAGATTGAAACCACCTAGAATGACGGCGCTTAAAGAATTGCAGGAGACAGAACATGGAGATCCTCTGCAGATACTCATAGGTACAATACTGTCTGCAAGGACGAGAGACGAGAATTCAAAAGTGGCCGTTAAGAATTTGTTTGCAAAATACAAGACAGTAGAAGAGCTTGCTGATGCATACACGAAAACAATCGAACGGCTAATCAAGCCCTCTGGGTTCTACCATGTTAAAGCTAAGAGAATCAAGGAAGTAGCTAAGATGCTTTTAGAACAATACAATGGAAAGGTTCCAGACAATATAGATGAATTGTTAAAATTACCAGGTGTTGGAAGGAAGACTGCAAACTGCGTTCTGGTTTACGCATTTGACAAACCCGCGGTACCTGTTGATACCCATGTGCATAGAATTGCCAATAGATTGGGATTGGTGCAAACCAAAACACCAGAACAGACGGAAATGGAATTTATGTCTAAAATAGACATAAAATACTGGACGAAGATCAATGATACTTTCGTTACGTTCGGACAGAATGTTTGCAAGCCAATCGGTCCATTATGCGAGTCTTGTATTCTGAGAAAGCATTGCAAGTATTACAGGGAAGTCAAGTCCGTTTCTTGACCACTAGCAAGGTTATGATCGTACCGACCGTTACAACTGCCACTATAGGAGGTATCATCATTATTGGGTTATCGAGTGGATTGCCTGACAAAACATTTACTACCACTTCACCTCCAATAGCACTGACATCAGCATCAGCATCTTCTCTACCGTATACCTCAACTGTGGCAAGAGTAAATGGGCCTATTCTCAACCGATCCAAAACTATTCTCTGGCCATTGTTTACACTTAGCCTTTCGTTCTGTACAAACGATGCCAATACCGATTTATCAACAAACCACGCATTTTTATCTTCATACATGCGCATGTAACCAACTTCTTTGTTGGAAATAGCAATCCATAGCTTGTAGGATGGAGGGCTAAGCATCGCTATTTCTATAAAATCTGTATCTTCTGGACTTACTTTTAGTCGTAGAACAACTTTCGCTTCTGGATTTTTTTCATTATACTCTAGATTGTTGTCTATGTTCACTATCCAGTTTGCTACATGTGTGGAAGGGAAGTCATAATGTTCAGGCGACAAAAATACTGCATTTACGGCGGTGTATGGTATGGTAATAGTTTCAAGCTTTCTCTTACCTGTGTCTTGTGCATAAACCATATTTGTTACTGTAGCTGACATTAGGAGACCCAGAATTGCAAAGATGATAACCCTTATTCAGATAGCATCAAATGTCAGCAATAAAAACCTAAGTAACAAATGGATCCTGCCAGTTCAATATCAGTTCTGTAATTTCAGGTCGCATCAAAAGTTCAGACGGTCCTTCTCCGCTAGTTACAATCTGCTTTAACTTTGTCCCACTCAGCTCCAATCTATGCTGCTCATCATGTGGACATGTGTTTTCACTGACCGTGTTCATGCATACCTTGCAGTAAAAGAATGCTGGGAAGAACACAGGTTTTATTTCAAGCTCTGGATAGTCCTTAAAGATCTCATGTGCTGCAAACGGGTGGTAATACTTTCCAACGCCGGCATGGTCCCTTCCGACGATGAAGTGAGAGCAACCAAAGTTCTTACATATTATTGCTTGTAAAATAGCTTCCTTTGGGCCGGCATATCGCATTTCAGTGTGTAGCGTCGCAAACATCAAGCTTTCTTTTGGATAATAATTATCGATCAGTCTTTCATACGCCCTGATTATAACTTCATCCTTGAAATCTCCAGTATTCTTTCTTCCTATCAGTGAATTGATAAACAGACCGTCGAAAAGGTTCAACGCTGCTTTCTGCAGCATTTCATGCGCAAGGTGTGGTATGTTTCTATTTTGAAAACCAACGATTGTCCTCCATCCACGCCTTCTAAATTCATCCCTTGTACGGACTGGTGAAAGTCTATATTTCCTAAGCTCATCGTCAATCGGCCTATCTATTAGATCAATTCTTCCTCCGACCAACATATCCTGCATATGTATTGTTTTGGAAACACCAGGATGTTTAATATCATTTGTTTGATAAACTGCCTTTGCCATCTCCGGCTTGTTAAACCTAAAGACATCTTCTACATGTACTATTGCAAATATTCTTTCGCTTTCATCTCTTATAGCAACATCACGTGAATCCTTCATCTGCTTTGCAGTTTTCTCATCAACATCCAGCACTATTGGCACGGTCCATGCAATCCCATTTTCAAGCCTTCCACGCTTTAGCACGTTTGTAAAATCATTAGCAAGCATGAACCCATCTAAAGGACTAAAGATACCATCCGCTATATTCTCTATATCACTAACTAGATCTCTGTCCACTTTGATGCTCATCAACTCTTTTGCATCATTGTATGTTGTTTCTCGTGCGTTTCCAGATAATACTCTATTTACCAGCACACCACCATGGGGAGCAGGAATTCCACTACTCTCACTCAAAACAAACAATTTTTTCTTCGGAGGATTGAAGTGCATACCACATTCCTTGTCAGTGTGTTGCTCCCACCACCATCTTCCAGCTCTAAGATCCTCGCCAGGCTTCACTGCTCTTGTACAACACTCGCATCCAATACTTGGGTATCCTTTGTCGTTCAACTTATTATATGGTACATCGTTCTTCCTTATGTAGTCCCATACCATATCCCACGTCCAGTCAGCAATTGGATTCACTTTTATAATGTTGCCGTGTCCAGAATCGATCTCAACTTTCTGGATATCGACTCTGGTAGATACCTGTTCTCTCCTCAAACCAGTTATCCATGCGTCAAGCTTGCTCAAGGCTCTGTTCAACGGATGCACCTTCCTCATCTCACAGCAGAGCTTCCTATTTTCAACACTGCGGTAGAAGAGGTTTAGACCCCTCTCCCTAACCATATCTTCGACCTCCTTCTGGTCTGGAAAATAGGTCTCGATTGTAATATCGTATTTGTCACGCAGGGCATCCATAACATCGTAAGTCTCTTGATTCAATCGTCCAGTATCTACAGAGAAGACCCTCGAATCTTTTCTTAACTTGGTCAACATGTCTATTACAACAACATCTTCTGCATTGAAACTCGATGCCAGAGAAATTCTTGAATGGAAAGTGTCCAGAGCCCATTTCAGAACTTCTTGTGCACTCTTGCTTTCCATATCATTAGAAATCTCCTGCACTTCTTCAGTGTTTATCTTAAGCATTTTGGTCTCACATCCAGCTTGCCTTCAACAATCTCTCGAGTCCTTTTTTCTGAGATGGTGTACACTTCCATTGGATCCTCGAATCTGTACTTCGGATAACTTCTAATGACGTCTCAGTCATGATAAAAAATAACCCCGTTATAGTTATTTAAACCTTGCAGATTTAATAACATACTAAATTCTTTCCTCAAGAACTTTAATGCATTATGAGGAATCAATATATTATAATCATTGAAGAGAGTCTTGAGCAAGATGGGCACATGGATAACTGGTTTCATGGATCAGGCTGACAGGATGCTATATCAAAAATTAATTGGAGATGAAAGATGATGACTCTGACACAAGTAGGGAACCTATACTTCCCATCGATCTACTACTGCTATAAGCAGTTTTGTCGGGAGCTGAATACATCTGCAAAACATCCATGTTAGAATTTCGTTGATTAGCTAATAGACAGGGTGATAGCTCTGAAACTGTCTAGTATTGAAAGTTCCCTAGGGTGCGTCAAAATCCCTTGGTTGCTATAGCAAGGGAAGATGCAATGAAACTTTGAAATCGCTAACGTTTATTATTATAGTCTAAAGAACTTTGGTTATGCCTCG
>JAZFZF010000231.1:0-28096 GCA_036443875.1 Nitrososphaerales archaeon | reverse complement strand
GATGCACAAAATGTTGTAGATATACTGCGCTACCAAGCAAATATCTACAAACTGGAAAACAGAATTCCTATACCTTTGAAGTCATGTGCTAGACTCGCATCGAATATGTTCTTTTCACAGCGATATCCAGTACCATACATGATTGAAATCTTGGTTGGAGGGCATGATCAAGAAGGTGCCGTAGTATTCGATATAGATCTCTTTGGTTCACTGAATAAAGAGAGGTTTGTTTCAACAGGAAGTGGATCGCCTGTAGCATACGGAATTCTTGAAAGTGAATACAAGGAAGGTATGACTATAGACGAGGGAACGAGACTTGGCGCAAGGGCAATTGCAGCTGCTATTAGAAGAAATGCAGGAACTGGTGATGGGATCGATGTGGCGGTAATAGACAAGAACGGATACCGTGAGCTTCCAAGACAGGAGATACAGTCCTTTTCACTTAGTGGTTAATGATGCAGGAAAAGATGAATGGGCAGGGAGGACAGAACATAATGTCAGTGATACTACAGAGTATCCCTAGCGATGCTGCTGTCACGAAGATAGAGTATGAAGGGCCAAGGATTGCACTTTACACCAAAAATCCGAAGTATTTGATGGAGAATAACCACATAATTTCAGGTATGGTCAACATGATCAAAAAGCGTATAGTTGTAAGAACTGACGAATCAATACGCAAGAACGAAGAAGATGCTAGAAACATCTTGATGCACCTGTTACCAAAAGAAGTAGAAATAAAGAGCACGTTCTTTGATACTGCTTTGGGAGAAATCATTGTAGAGGTCAAGAAACCTTGGATACTACATTCGCCAGATATGGATGGGAATGACTTCAATATGATAGAGCTTGTTGAAAAAACTGGATGGAAGATACGTGTAAGAAAAGCATCTCATATTAAATCGGAAATGATGCAGCAGATAAACTTCACGTTGAAGATGACAGTAAATGAGAGGAGTAAGTTCTACAAGCGTATAGGCGAGCAAATATTCAGACCTAAATTAGATGAAACTGCAGAAGCAAGTTTGCTTACTCTGGGTGGTTTTGGCGAGGTAGGACGTTCATGCATGCTGTTAACAACTCACGAGAGCAAGATACTACTTGATTGTGGAATAAATCCTGGTGCAAAGAGCTCGCTAAATGCGTTCCCAAGACTTGACTGGGCAAACATTGACCTTGGTGAATTGGATGCGATCGTGCTCAGCCATGCGCATTTGGATCATACAGGATTCTTGCCTGTAATATTCAAATATGGTTACAAAGGTCCCATTTACTGCTCAGAACCTACACTTCCATTAATGACACTAATTCAAAGCGATATGATAAAAGTGGCCAAGGTAGAAGGTTCTATTCCTCTCTACACCGATCGTGACGTTAAGGAAGTTATCAAACACACGATAACATTGCCTTACGGCATGGTCACCGACATTGCTCCAGATGTCAAGTTAGTACTGTCAATCTCTGGACATATCTTGGGCTCTTCAACAATACACCTTCATATTGGCAACGGGGATCACAACTTGGTTTACACTGGTGACCTAAAGTATGGAAGAAGTCAGATGCTTGAAAGTGCATCATGGAACTATCCTAGGGTTGAAACACTGATCATAGAAAGTACATACGGTGCGAAAGAAGATATTATGCCGTCAAGGGAAGAAGTCGAAATGAACTTTGTAAACACAATTAACAACACACTTTCTGGGGGAGGGAAGGTGCTGATTCCTGTTCCTGCAGTAGGGAGGGCACAAGAAATACTAATGGTAATTGATTCTTACATGAAAGCAGAAAAGATGATAGAAGCTCCAGTGTTCATCGAGGGCATGATCTCTGAAGCTACTGCAATGCACATATCCCATCCAGAGTACTTGGCAAGGAACCTTAGACAGCGTATAATGGAAACTGATGATAATCCGTTCATGTCCGAATACTTTACTATAATAGAGCATGTTGATGGAAGAGAAGAAGCTCTAAGGGATGAACCAGCTATTATAATGGCCACTTCCGGTATGCTTGAAGGTGGTCCAGTGATAGAATACTTCAAGGTGCTTGCACCAGATCCCAAGAACAGGATGGTCTTTGTATCTTATCAGGTCAACGGAACGCTTGGAAGGAGGGTGTTGGACGGCTCTAGGCAGGTTTCTGTCATGGGAAGGGATGGAAAGATACAAGTGATTAATATCAATTGTGGTGTGGAAAAGATTGAAGGTTTCAGCGGTCACAGCGATTACAACCAGTTAATATCCTATATAGGTAAGCTTAGACCGAAGCTAAGAAGGGTAATAGTTGATCATGGCGAGAGGCGTAAGGTTGAGAACGTTGCCAGTGCCGTTGGTAGGATATTCAGGATTCCTACTTATCATCCTAGCGTGCAGGAAGCAATTAAACTTATTTAAAAGGGAGATAGGATAGCCCCGAGGGTAGAACTACTTTGTCTTAACTGTACACACAGTACTAGTTCTTCGCCTGCACAGTTGGTGCTTCAGCGGTTGGTGCTTCAGCGCTATACCAAGTGTACTTGTGCTTTATACCGTATCTAGCTAGGGCGTTCAGGATGATGTTCTGTACCTCGTCTACTGAGGCGCTGTCGGAGACACTTATGTTTCGCGAGGTGGTTCTCCTGTACTTGCCCTTGTCTAGTTCGTGAATAACTATTCTTATTCTCTTGTGGTTATCATCGCTCATACCACACTATTCTCACCACTGGTATATTGATCTTATGTTTTAGCCGAAATTTTGGTTTAGTCCAATTCCTTGAGAACTAGTCTAACAAATTTGTTGCTAAGGTAACTTCGATGTTGCTTGCGCGCTTTTTTATAAGATTTTCGAGGAAATAGGGTGCAAAAAGCGCTACCATCAGAAGCATTAAAACAGGCAAAATATGCAAGTATGACGCTTGTAACTGGTGATGATTATCATCAGTTCGCAAAGAAACATCGACAGGTTATAGTTGGAAATGTAACCATACCGATCGCGCAGGCGGTATCAATCAAGAAATTTGCTCCACCAAGCGATTACAAACACGAGTCATTTACGGTCTGGTCGTTCCCTGACAGGGGGGACTGGTCAACGCATGACGGAAAGTACAGAGGTAACTGGAGTCCTTACATACCTTACAATCTGATATGGAAGTATACCAAAGAGGGAGATACTGTTCTTGACCAGATGACGGGTAGCGGTACTACACTAATTGAGTGCAAATTGTTAGGCAGAAATGCAATAGGCATTGATGTGAATTATAATTCAATATTAGTAGCTTTGGATAGATTGAACTTTGACTATGATAACAGGGTTTCCGTTAACGCATACGTAGGCGATGCGCGCAACTTGAACAAAATCGACGATGAAAGTATTGATTTGATTGCAACGCATCCACCCTACGCAGGTATAATCTCATATTCAAGGTCACAGATCAAGGCTGATCTGTCTGCGCTATCTATCGATAAGTATTTGCAAGAAATGAGACTTGTGGCAGAAGAATGCTTCCGGGTAGTCAAGCCTGACAGACACTGTGGGATACTTATAGGAGACACTAGGAAGCATAGACATTATGTACCTATATCACATAACGTGCTACACATATTCCTTGATGCTGGTTTCATTCTTAAAGAAGACATCATCAAATTGCAGCATAAGACAAAAGGAACAAGGGAAGCGTGGCGAGGTTCAAACTATGATTTCTATAAAATAGCACACGAACATCTTTATGTGTTTAGAAAACCATCAAGGAATGAAAAAATCCAGCAATACAAACACAGCAAGAATTTATTTTAAGTATTGTTAGTTTGATCTTTGTTTTGTTCTTTCATCGAAGCAATCTGTAAAAAGTTGAATAGTATCTCAATTACTTCATATCATAGGCCCCTTTCCAAACCTTAACCCCTGGAGGAGTCATCACGATTCTTTCCTCACCAAGCCTTGCAATATCACCTTCAATAGATTGTGTGAACTTGTAAAGTTCTTCTACGGCTACTTTCAATTCATCAATGTTCTTTTGTGCTAATGGCGTAACCCTGATTATAACAACATTATGTTTTTTGACATCTTGTTTGATTTCATCAACATCTGTTGGATCTCGTAGAGTTATAGATTTCACATACGTTGGCTGTTTATGCTCTTGCATTAACTAACAACACCTCTCTAAGCAGATATCCTTGCCGATCAACACTGGTTAACATGAAGCTTAAAGAGACTAAATTCTATATGAATTTAGCTGTTCATCAGCTATTGATGAGACAGAAATCTCGTTCAAGTTATCGCTATTTTTAATTGTTAAAATGCATTTTTCGCCTTTCGATGCATCTGAATATCTATGCACTATAGATGATGCCAACTCTATTATGTCGTGAGCACAAATACCTCGCAGTAGCGCTAGTGGTCCTTTGAAATCCTTCACCTCTATCAGCAAGTCATCTGGCATCGCTAACGAACTGATAATGTCATTTTCTTCTTCGTTTCTTCCGACTATTAATTTTGACTTGCCTGTAAGTCTGAAATGTCTTCCAACCTTCAACAACTCCGTATCATTGAGTGTTGGTTCTGAGGTATGTTTGAAAAGATCCTTTACTCTTTTCGAAAAACACGGATCTGTTAACAAACAACCACCAGCTGAATTGGGATAATCTGTGATACCAAAGTTTTTAGCAAGTTGGATCTGAGTTTTTCTTGTTCTTCCCTTTATACTCAATAGTTGTTCCCTTTCTACCAAACCTTCCTTTTCAGCTTTGGTTTCTGGCAAGTGTTTAGCTGATAATGGTCTTAAAATCCTTCCTTCCAAACCGGACTCTTTTTCAATGATCTTTAATGCTCGTGGATTCTGGCTCATAGGTCTCTGCTCCAAAACTTCGCCGGTAATGATAAATTCAGCATCAACCTCCTGCATGTAGTCTTTGGCAACTTTGAACATCATCTCTCTACAATCTATACATGGATTCATACCAGAACCGTAACCATGTTTAGGATTTTTTAACATCGCAAGATATTCGTTACCAAGATAGAATGTTTTCAACTCGACATCAAGTTTTTCAGCTACTTCTTTAACTCTAAAGCCACAGCCATGTCCACAATCAAAATCACAAAACGGAGTTTTTATAGCAACAGCTTTTACGTCTATACCTTGTTGCTTCATTAATTTAACAGCCAGGTTGCTGTCCAACCCACCAGAAAGCAGTGCTACAGCTCTTGGCTTCTTCTTATTCTCTTCCATTTGCAAGTACTCCAAATCACCCATATGTAAATGTTAAATATTAAGTTTAACGGAAGTCAAGCATACAAAGCGTGAATGGAAAAAGGAATATTTTCGTGTCAAATGATTGTGTCAACTAACCTTAACATCCTCACATAATTTAGTGTACCTGTTGATGACTCTTGCAAATATACGCCGTTTGAATCGCCTCGTTGTAATAGCTTTCGAGCCATCAAAAATTCTATGTATGCTAAATGATTCATGGAATGGGAGTAACTTCGTACTTGATATCTACCTCTTATAGCGTATCTATGCTTCCAGTAATATATTCGCTAAAGCTAGTTGACGTAACTCAAAGGGCAGTATGCTTACCTCTTCAGCCGCAGCGATGTATTGATTACCTTGCTTTAAGACGGTTCTAATTAATCAAATGTTAGAGATTCCATAACATCTCCTGCACTTCCTTCCTTTCTTTAGTCAGACACTTGTTTTTCTTTTTTGCCTTTGATCCACCTTTGGGTATCACCTTTCACTTTTTTATCTTACTTTTCCTCGTGCAATATCATGTGAAACTGGTATAAGGATATGATTGGTAATGATAGCTGTTTATGTGATTTGCTATTTGGTCCATGCCCATCTTATGATCGAATATTAGCGTATCTTGCTATAAAGATCATCAGTTTTCTACAATCTTCAAGCAAAATTTCTACACTAATGGGGTTTGATGTATAATTACTAGATATGAAGTTCGGGAAGGAATTTCATGTGGTTGTTTTTAACATAAATCCTTTCTGCTAATTCAGACTGTGTCTTTTCTAGGTGGCATGAAACGCATAGTGTCCATAAATTTGATTCTTCGAATTCCCTTCCGCCCTTGAATAATGGCACTTTGTGATCAACTTGGAAGTTTCTCCTGTACCTCCCATTTGCTTTGACCCTGCTCCTTCTATCACCACAGTTTTGACATGTGAGTCTATCCCTTCTCATTATCTTCATTCTTAGCAATCGCCAATTGTTCTTAACGTAAAAATCCCAAGAACAGTCGCTGGAACAGTACCTTGCATCCGACCTCCTTCCTATAACTGGTTTGTCACAGTTCAAACAAAGCTTATTGTTATTCTTATCATAACTGTTTTTATATGAACGTAAAGGAATATGTTTCCGCCTTACATACTGAGTCTTTGCTCTCGACACACCCGTAGAACATATAATGATGCATAAAAAATATCATATGCAAAATAGTTTAGCAACTATGAAAGAAAACTTGTCATAGGGAAGCAAAACTAAAAAGCATATGATATCACATGACCCCTATGGTTAGGAACAAGATATTACTTGCAAAATCTGCAAACATTAATTGCAATACTCTCATTGCCTTTCAACCAGAAAATGTGTTTTACATAACAGGATTCTGGGGAGAAGCTATAGCACTGGTAAATGAAGATGGTACTAAACTAATAGCACCAAAACTTGAGATGGAAAGAGCGAGAAAAGATAGTAGAGATTGTGAGGTAACAGCTGCCGAACGCGGCAGGGGCATGCTTGATATGCTGTTATCCATCCTAAATAATGATATTATATGCACAGATTGTGATGATGTTGCTATATTTGAAACAATTAAGAAAAAAGTAGGAAGGAAGCTTGTATATTCAACAGAGCCATTTTATCATTCTAGAATGGTCAAGACCAGCAATGAAATAAAAATTATAGCTGATGCTGCCAGAATTCTCGATAAATTATTTGTTAAATGCGAGAAGGCTATCAAGGTCGGTGTTACGGAAGAGCGTCTGCAAGCTACATTGCTTTACGAAGCAATGAAAATGGGAGCATATCCTGCATCGCACAGGTACACATTGTCGCCCTTGATAGTAGCTTCGGGTATAAACTCCGCACTACCACATGCGGAACCTACAGGCAAGAAGATAAGAAGGGGCGATTTTGTAACAGTAGATCTAACGTTAAGGCATAAGGGATACATTGCAGATGCAACAAGAACCTTTGCCATTGGAAGGATAAGTAATGAGATGAACAAGATATATGGTATAGTTAAAGAAGCACAGGAAAGTGGACTGAATGCTGCTAAAACCGGAGTAAAATGTGGTGAAGTTGATAATGTATGTCGTTCCTTCATAGAGAGAAAAGGATACGGGAAGTACTTTATACACTCTACAGGCCATGGTATTGGCTTGGAAATACATGAACCCCCTTGGATAAGGATGAAAAATGATGAGGTTTTGGAGAATAATACTGCAATTACCGTAGAGCCAGGAATATACATTCCGAACAAGTTTGGTGTGAGAATAGAGGATAGCCTTGTAGTAGGTAAAAAAGCAAAGTTATTTACCAGATATACAAAGGAAGTGCAAGTGCTTTAAAAAATTACGCGTTAGTAGTTACTTCTTAGCGCTTCTCTCTTACACCGAAGGTAGTCAGTACTACGCCAACTGTAAAGCTGCTCAATCCTGTCATTGTTTCAAACAGATTGGTTACTGCTATTCCTACCCATAGCAATCCTATGCCCAAATAGCCGTTACCACTTCAACCTTACATCCAACTTCAACCAATGCGGCGCAAGAGAAAGCGAAAACTAAAACTTTTGGATACAATGATAGGAAGATAATTAATTTACTAAGATATGACTGTCTTACACCATTCGTTAAGATAGCCAAGTGTTTGGGTGTTAATGAAGGTACTATAAAGCACAGACTGAAGAAATTAACGAAACATGGCATAATTAAAGGATTTACTGTTGCTACCGAGCCGGCCATTTGGACTGGGTGCCATAGCATTTGTAATTGTTAATGTAAACCCTGGCCATGTACAGCATTTGGCGCAGGAACTAGCAAAGGTAACCTACATAATTGAAGTGTATGAAGTACATACTTATGGAGACCTTTTGTTAAAGGTGAGAGCGGCAAGTTTTGGTGATATTGCAAATATCCTTGCGAACGATATCAAGACCATAGAAGGTGTAATTATTAGTCGGGTAATTTCAGTTTTGAATGTTTGGAAGGATAAACTTGTTTCACTGATACGATAATTATACTGTGTAATTTTATTGAGCGTTGGAATAGTCTTTTGTCAACACTGCACTTTAAACAAGTATTGTAATCTTGGTTAGTGATAAGCATTGAAAGCCTACATAGAGGTTCATATCGAACCAGGAAGCGATGTTGAGAAGATCGTTGAGAACGTAAGGAGGTCAGAAAGTGTCAAAGAAGCATGTAGAGTAATAGGTCGTGCGGACATACTAGTTACAGTAGAAGGAAGAGACTTGAAGCATGTATCTGACATTGCTTTGCAGACGATTTCTGCTGTAAGAGGTGTCTCGATCGGTCATACACTCATATGCGTTGATTCTGAAATTCTGCCAGAGCCATCAGCTCCTTCGAATTCATCACAAGAGATTCCGTCAATAGCATTTAGTTGAGGTAATAATAACCTACTTTTTTTATTGTTATCTACCTGTATGTATGTATCGGATTTCATTGAATGATTGATTATGCTTTGTATAACAAATGCATTTTTTGTATACTATGCAAACTTGATTAATATTGTAAATATATTCACTATATCTTGTACACATTACTATAGACGAGACGATAATCTGATAGGGTCAGACTATCGGTAAGATCATTACTGACGTGTAATAATAATATATTAGCAAACCATAACAACAAATAAGATGAGTAGGTAGATCAGTTCTTCTCCTGATGAGAGAAATTGTCAACCTACTCTAGTAGATGATTCCATGTCAAATTATAAGAAACGTAGGTATTAAGTTACTTATCTATTGATATGCGGTGAGAATTAGTTCATAAATCCTCTCCGGGAAACCTCCTTTCATTGAATTTTAATATAACTCAAAGTTGGAATGGCTTATGTGATGAGACAGGGCATCAATTCATCTATAACGAATCCTTACTAATCCGTTATGCATACCGCGTATCTCTTCTTGCTCACATCTACACAAATGTACCTCTCTTTTATTTCACGTCCTAGCTAGCATGAGACTACATTCATTCGGTTGATGGACAAGTTCTTCAACAGCTCGGGATACGGTCGAGACATAGCACCGGTCTATGAACCATGTTATGACCTTTCCTTCTCCCAACCCTTATGCAGTTGAATCAAGCCAAATGAGATAATAATGAGCTCACAAATCTTAATACTTCATTTACCAAGTATGAAAAAAGATTCCTTAACTTTGTAACGGTACTTGCTCGAACAATTTTTGTGCCATATTTTTCTTGGTCTGTAAGGGCAGGTGAATAATTCTTTTTTCCTTAGAGAGAATAAACAATTCGATAGTATCCGAACCCATCTCTGATCCTTCTTTTCCAACGTCATTGGCTACTATTATGTCAGCATCACATTCCTTCATTTTAGAATATGCTGTTTGCACCATTTGCTCATTGCTAACATTGCACTCAGCCTTGAAGGCGATTAAGAATATCGTAGGAGCGATCTTCTTGATCTGATTTACTATCTTGCTGGTAGTTATCAATTTAATAGTGAGTTGTGGATTACTTTCGGTATCTATTTTTTCAGGGCTTGGATTTTCAGGTTTAAAGTCTGAAACAGCCGCCGTCATAATCGCAATATCATAATTATTCTTCTGCAATTCATCAATTACAGTACTCATCATTTCACTGCTGGTACTTATTTTAATCACTCGTAAATTTTTTGGTATAACAGCATTACCGTAACCATAAATCATCGTAACATTAGCACCGAGTCTGATCGCTTCTTCGGCAAGTGCAGCACCAAACTTGCCTGAAGCAGGATTTGTTACTACTCTTACAGGATCTATATGTTCAATGGTAGCGCCTGCAGTGATGAGAACGTTCTTCCCCTTCAGTTTTGAAGGGTCCTTGAACTTGGCCAAAACAGCTGCCAAAACAGCCTCTGGTTCTGCCACCTTAGCCTTGCCCTCAATGATATGGGGTTCAATGAATTCGACTATCTCTTTCAATTTTTCTATATTCTCCTTCAGAATTGGATTCTCATACATAGCCTCATGCATAGCAGGCGCTATCATTATGGGAATTTTTGACCCCAGTGCAACGCTTGCAATCGAGGTAATTGGTGTGTCATCAATTCCATTGGCAATCTTACTCAATGTATTACCAGTGCATGGATAGTATAGAATTAAATCAGACATGCGGTAATTTGCCAGCTGTATGTGTTCCAATTTCCAAGTTAGTTTGGTCACTACGTCATTTCCAGTAGCCCATTTCATAAGATCTGCCGTCAAAAGTTTGTTCGATGATTTGCTCATAACAGTATGAACATCGGCGCCATGACGCATGAGTAATCTTGCTAGATCAACTGCTTTATAGGCAGCGACGCTTGCACTAATACACAAAACAAATTTCTTACCCTTTAGCTCTTCTCCATCAGAATCGACGATGTCTTTTGAAGGATGTTCATTCATTCTTCATCACACCCAATTCTTTCAATAACTTATCAAATTCATCACTGTCCATATGGAAGGTATTTTCATCAGAAGGAAATCTTTCATTTGTTACATCATTCTTGAAGGATAGTAATGCTTCTGTAATTTCCTGCGATAATTTCAAATACCTTTTGACAAACTTTGACGTCATTTGCTCATACAAGCCTAGGAGATCATGAATGACAAGAACCTGTCCATCACAAACATTTCCAGCACCAATTCCTATTGTAGGTATCTTCACCATATCAGTAATTATCTTTGCAACTTCGGTCACTACCATTTCAAGGACAATACAGTAAACACCAGCCTTCTCAAGTGCTACGGCGTCATGTATAAGTCGAAGCGCTGATTCTTTGTCTTTTCCCTGCACTTTATACCCATGCCAAAGCAGAGCAGTTTGTGGTTTAAGTCCGATATGGCCCATAACAGGCACACCAATTTTCACAATGGCTTTTATTGTATCAACAATCTCTTCCCCTCCCTCGATCTTGACGGCATCAACACCAGCCTCCTTAACAAACCTGCATGCGTTTCTAACAGCTTCAGTAACATCAACTTGGTATGACATGAAGGGCATATCAGCTACTACCATTGCACGTCTGCTTGCTCTTGCAACTGCTTTGCAAAATAGTAGCATCTCTTCCATCGTTACAGGTGTAGTCGTATTGTAACCAAGCATCACCATGCCTGCACTATCACCGACCAGCAACACCTCAACACCAGCCTTGTCACAGAGCGTTGCCGTGGTAAAATCATATGCAGTAAGCATAGTTATCTTACTTTTTTTCTTCATGGAAACGATCTCATTTACTGTGACCTTTGCTTTGCCGTCTTCCATTAATCTCTCGCCTTCAACCCCTTCAGAATATATTGCAAACTAGCGACAAGGTTTTCCTTGTTATCTAAGTTATTCGCGCACATTTTCAATTTACTTTTCTTCATTTTTGCCATTCGTTTAGCAAGTTCTATCATCTTAGGCATTGTCCTGACCACGTTATCAACTATGGTCACATCTGCTTTCTGGGCCGTTCTTGACAAAGGATTTAGATCGATTGTAATTACATTCTTGCCCATCTTTACTAACGCCTCAGTTCTATCTCCATCTTCCAGAGGAACGAAAACCACATCTGCTAAATAGATACCTTGAGGGTCTACTCTTCTCCTATCACTCATGAGCTCTGGTATAGTTGCAGATGCCTTGCTCCCAATCCCATGAACACAGTTTGCGCCATGAGAAATCAGCAACTTTTCTATGTCAATTTCCCTCTCCGGACTTCTATGAAAGAGGTTCACCTCTATGCTTGCACCTGTCACTAGAGCAAGTTCCACAATTTCTTTTGCGCATAAACACGCAGTGTTTCCATTTACGGAGATGACAGGTCTTTGTGCTAGCAGCATGCGGGCAACAGCTGATTTCATTGCCTTGCCCGCTTCCTTCGTAGTTCTCTCCCCAATTAGGTAATCTAGTGCTTCTCCTCTTCCATGTGCAATGAGACCCTCCTCCACAACAATGCCATTTCTGAATCCCTCGACAAGTGTCTCACGTATCTGGAGGGATATTGCTCTAGGATGGTTATGTGGAATATTCCTTAACATATCCTAGCTCCACTATTATCAATATCGCATACCAACAGGTTACCATTGTACTTGTTGAGAATTTTACGCATATTTTCTACGTCATCATTCTTTACTATAGCAAATATCGTTTCACCAAACATTGCCGTAGAACATATGTAACTGTTAGCAAGTAGGTCATCGACAACACATTTACATTTGTTGGTTATAATATCTAATGATCTTGCAAACTGTAATGACATGCTCATAAAATCATCAACAGACCTTGTTTTACTTAGTTTTGCAAGCATCTTTGTGCCAAAACCGTTTATGGGCTTCATTTTGTTTGTCAGAAAATCTTTCGTCCACGTTGGATCCATGCAAAATAATATTACCTTCCTATCGGTCAATGGAATGTTTTCTACTACACCAATGCCTGGCGCCCCTGCAACCAACCGCATTTCGAAACCGCCATGGAATTCTGCAAGCACAGTACCAAAACCACATTTGCATGCTAGGTCAGCTCTATGTGCTATCTGAGCAGCCTCGATATGATTTAATGGTCTTCCAAGAGCTTGGTTAAGTGCAAGCGATAGACTTAGTGCAGCTGCTCCGCTAGAACCCAAACCATAACCAATTGGAATTCCTGATTGATGCTCCACAGTTATTTTATAATTCTTATTCACAAATGCGAGGTATTCATCAACTACAAACCTAGATACTTCGGCATCATCAACTAATTTTCCATTAATTAGTATAGAACAACTATTCTTTGCCCTTTCAATATTTACTGTTGTTCTCACGCCCTTCCTTATGCAGAAACCAGCTCCACACGATCCATTCAGCAGAGGATCTTTTAGTCCAGGGGGGAATTCAACAAAGCCTGTAACATGACCTGGAGAAAACGCTTCGGCACGCATGTATGAAAACGATCTTCCAGCAAATATATATAAATGCTGTTTAAAAAGTATAAATTAGTATAATTATGGTAAAATACGCTAGACGGTTACAGAAGATAGGCAGTAGTGCTCTGGTATCATTGCCGAAGGAATGGATAAAGCACAACAAATTGGACAAGGGCGATACAGTTATTGTTGAAGTCGGAAGAGATAATTTGCTTGTAGTATATCCCTCTGGAACAGAGCAGGAAGAAGTAAAAGAAAGTGTTATACAATTTCCATCGAAATACAAAGGAACTATAGTAAATGAAATCACTGGTGCTTATCTATTGGGTTACGATATTATCAAAGTGAAAAGCAGCTTGCAAATATCTTATGATGATAGGGAGATTATAAAGGGAGTAATTGGGAAGATGGTGGGCCTAGAAATAGTTGACGAAGATGCATATAAAATAACCGCACAGTTTTTGCTAGATGCCACAACGCTTGATCCAGAGAAAATTCTATACAGAATGAGTTCTATCGTATCTGGAATGTATAAGGATACTTTAGCATCCCTAACAAACAAAGAGCCGAATCTGCTGAGAATTATTACTAGAAGGGATGATGAGGTAGACAGGCAGTACTTTTTACTGGTACGTTTGATCAGGAGCGCAATCATGAACCCAAAACTTGCAAGCAAACTTAATCTCGTCAATATAGACATGCTTGACTATAGAATTGCGGCTAATCTTTTTGAGGGCGCGGGTGATGCTACAGTAGAGCTCGCAAAAGCCATTTCTACTATTGATCAGTTAAAGAAATCCAGTGATCTTAAAATGGCTGGAGAACTTATAGAAACAATGCAAGATATTGCAGTAAGGGCTTTTGCAAATAAGAACAGGGACGATTCAATAAAAGCGATGAAGCAATACGCAAATTTCAGTAATCTTCTAGATTCTGTAAAGCAGAACGCCGTAACCACTACTCTGAATGTTATATATGAAATGGATAAAATTGCTAAATGTTGGATCGATGTTGTAGACCTTGTGAAGCCAATACCTTACGCAAGTACTACATAATCTTAGCCTCGCAGCATACCACCATTTAATAATCACGAATACTATGCAAGTTCTCTTTCCACTTTGTCCAATCTCTGTACCAGCTCCAAATTCTGTGACTTTAATTTATCAAATTCTTCTCTCATCTGCGTAATTTGCTCCGGAGTTTGCATTGATTCTCTTAGAGCCAATACGCTTTCTTCTGCAATTCTTTGCACTCTGGGATCAATATCGTTCTTGGCAACCCACTCTATATTGGCGATATCTTTGTAATCCTGTACCTCAACAAATGCCTTTATCGCGTTGATTCTCACCCTAAACCATGAATCTTTCAGTAACTGCTTCAAGTGATCAATAACTTTGTCATTGTCCTTGGCAAACTTTCCAAGCGCAAGTGTAGCCGCCTCCCTTATTCTATGATGTTTTCCAAGCTTCGAATGTTCAATCAGTACATGTGATGCAATATCATCCTTCAATTCGCCAAAGCCCTTAAGCGCACCGCATGCTATCACTTCATTAAACGATCTTATTCGTAATGCTTTCAATAGAGTAGCAAAGGCTTCCTTCGAAGTTGATTTTCCCATGGATGTAGCACATTCTGCTTGGACGAAATAACTTTCGTCATTCTCAAGTAGAGGTCGCAGTAAAGAGACGCTCTCTTGCTTCTTGAACTCTCCTATTGCTTTAACGACGGCTCGTCTTGCCTTGGGGCTTTTTATGTCAAGAGCATCAACTAACGAGTTGTAAGCAGCCTCGGTCTTGATATCTGAGAGCGTTTTGGCACATTGTACAGACACACCCCAGAAAGAATCGGTAAGCATGGTTTCTTTCAATGCTCCTATAACATCATCAGAGCTGAAATTCGATAATGCCTTTGCGGCGTAAATTCTTTCTACCGTGTTTCCGTTATTCAACTGTTCAATGAGCATCTGCTTCGATGCCTTTACTTCCATTCTCTTCAGCAATTTGTTTTCTGGATCTATGCTAAACCATATGGGCTCTGAATCTAGAGGAATGTGAAAGACCGGTTCTTTAGAATCAATGGTGAACTTGAATTGCTTCTTGCCCTCTGCAGTTGTAACATGAATATCCAGAGGGAATGTATAGATGGGAGTTCCATCGTCTGTGTTCTGCATTTGTGCAAGTTTTATGGTTCCTATTCTGGAGGAATGTTCGAACGCAAAGTCGACCTTCAATTCTAGGTGTCCTGGCTTGAAGATATACTGCTCGAAAAATTGTTGTAAACTTAAACCAGATACCTCTTCGATACATTTCCGAAAGTCATCTGTTTCAGCATTCTTGTTACTGAACCTCTCAACGTATAATTTGATAGTCTTCCTAAAGATGCGGTCACCCACAAGATTTCTTAGCATGTGTAATGTGCATGCGCCTTTTTCGTATGTGTGTCGATCAAAAAGATCGTCAGGGTGTTTGTATACATTGGTGACTATTGGTCTCTTGTACCGTTTCGAAGCTTCTTCAAAATATTCTTCAGCTAACTGCATTATATAATAATTAAATTCATCCTGACCCTTGCTATGTAGCCATGAACATGCCTCGAAGTAAGTTGCGAATGACTCATTGAGCCATATATGCTGCCAGTCCCTGCAAGTTACTAAATCTCCAAACCACTGATGTACAAGTTCATGCGAGACCAAGTGGTCGCTGGTGAAATCTAAGTGTGCCTTTTTGTCATGCAATGTATCCATCGTCAAAGTTGTTGCGCTAATATTCTCCATTCCTCCGTAAATGAAATCATCAACTATAGCCTGTGCATACTTATCGTAAGGATACTTTACTCCCGTATACTCCTCGAAGAACTTTATCATGCTTATTGTGTTGGAGAACACAAGTGGTGCCTTATCGACTTTTTCTTCTGGTACGTAATATAATAGATCTATACCATTATAATTCTCTTTTATCTCTTCATACTTTCCAATAACTACTGATGTTAGATATGCAGGATGTGGGTGCTCCTCTATCCAGTAATACCTTGTCAGCTCCATTTTGGTTACGTCAACCAACTTTCCATTCGATATAACAACAAAATCATTTGGAACTTCAACAATCATTTCGCTCGTGAATTTCATGTCTGGATGATCGAAGCATGGAAACCAATACCTTGACTGTGTGGCTTCACCTTGAGTCCATGCCTGAACCTGCTTGTCAGGATAATTCTGATCTGGCTTTACGAAATAAAACCCCTGCCTCGGTTTGGCATCATAATCAATTGAAATTATAATAGTTTCATCTTCACCGGCAGGAGTGGGAAAATCTATTCTTAGTTTGTCATCAAAGGTTTTGAACTGTAAGGACTGTTCATTGGTACGTACAGATCTGATGTTCAACTCGGCCGCATCAAGTATTACATGATCAAAACCGTCTTGAACTGCACTTATTGTAAGCGTCTGCCTACAGATGATGCTCTTTTCATCGAAATCTGGCTTCAGTTCAAGTTTCATATGCTTGATTGTGAACTGTTTGGCTGGAATGTAATTTGGTTTACTTCCGGGGAGTTCGAACTTCTTAGTTTGAACATACATCAAGTAGCTTTCCTATTCAATGTATAATAAATATTTGGGAAGAAAATTTGATGAGACGTCAGTCGAGATGCATCTCTTCATATCCGGGTGTCCTTAGGATCAGTGCAGGTTAGTCTCATCAAACACAATATTTTCCATAAGCGTCAAATTTAACGTTTCGACCTGTAAGTCAATATTGCGTAAACGGTCTTCGCGTCCTGAATTTCACCATTTGATATCATCCTTACAGCATCATCAATACTTATTTTCACAGTAGTAAGTTGCTCATCTGCATCCATCTCTTGGCTCTTCGCTTCTTTCAGATCAGTGGCAACAAAGAAGTACATCATTTCAGTAGAGTAGCCAGGAGTCATATAGCATTGCCCAAGTGGTTCAAGTCTTCCAGCTTTGAAACCAGTTTCTTCAACAAGCTCTCTTGTAGCACACTTTTCAGGGCTTTCTCCCTTCTCGATTGTCCCAGCAGGAATTTCATACAGTTCTTTTCCAATAGCATATCGGTACTGCTTTTCCATTATTATCGTATCGCCAATTAAGGGAAGTGTAGCAGCAGAACCACCGTGTTCAACAACTTCCCGTATAGTTTCCCTTCCATTGATCTGTACTCTATCAACTCTAACACTGATTATCCTTCCATCGAATACGCGCTTGCTTTCGGTCATATCGTTCCTTGTATTAACACTACGCTTAAACGTACCTGTCAATTCATCAATTGTATGGTAGTAATAACCAAAACGATGAAAATCAAAACGGAAAGAGAGTTGCAGATGGTGAACATAACTAATGAAGTTGTAAAAGCTGTAGAAGGAAGCAATATGAATGATGGAATAGCAACTGTTTTTGTTCTAGGTTCAACCGCTGCTGTTACAACCATAGAATACGAACCAGGACTACTAAGTGATTTTCCAGATATGCTGGAGAGAATTGCAGCGAAAAATATTACTTATAAACACCAACAGATGTGGCACGACGGGAACGGACATTCACATATAAGAGCTTCTTTGGTAGGACCGTCGTTGACAGTGCCCTTTACGAATAAGCATTTAACACTTGGCACTTGGCAACAAATAATCCTGATCGAACTTGATATTAGAAACAGGAATAGAAGTTTGGTCGTGCAGATAATCGGAGAATAGTGAATTCATGGTACAATGTTATGAGGATTCACATGGTGTTTTATATTAGGCTGGCATAGAGTAGACTGCTAACAGATTCGCTAATGATTTGTCAAGAGCGTTCAGCCACGAAGAGAGGAAGGCAAGAGTTAAAGCAAAGGCAATGGAAGAATAATGGGAAGATAGACGTGAAGATGCGTTTTGAGAGAAACTAATCTAACCTTCTGGATTATAGAATCCTATGAAAATAATATATTAAGGATTGATGTGTGCCCAGTTAATGCGACCTTTTCTGATATTCATAGGGATATTTGTTCTGAGAATATGAAATAGATTTCTTGTAAAAACCCGCTATAGTTATATTGCTTCCGACCCTTAGCAGACAGTATGGATGATGGAGAGATAGAAGTCCCCATGTCCGTGCGCCCTATAATGATGGAAGCAGCTGAAGAAACCAGTTGGGGAGAAAGAAGGGGTGCAAGGAAGCAGTATCGTTATGGCAATTTGCATATTAGAGAATATTATGACAGGTATGTTGTTCACATGGATAAAGTAGATCCGAGGAAAGATCCGTTTGGTCATTTGTTAAAAGATTCTCCAGAGACTTTGATCGGCATAGCTTCTAGTATATGCTTTGCTATGAAAGCAGGAAGTGATGTGTTCAATAAAAGGAAAAAAAGATCCAAAAACGCTTTGGTTGAAGGTGTGCTAATGGGATCTCTAACATTTGTAACCGCTGGGTATCTAGGCTACAAGTTTTGCAAGCATTTCAAAAAGTGAGTCGAATGACAAGTGGGTCAAAAGGCAGAGCCGTCAAGGTAGCACTAACGTTACTACCAGTTGTAATCACTTTCAAGCGTGACAGAAGGGAATGGGTCAGGAAAGAAGGCAGGAACATCAATGAGGAAAAGTTCAGAAAACATGGTAAGAAAGCTGTAAAGGTCTTTATCAGACTAGGTCCGTCATTCATAAAATTAGGACAGTGGCTTTCAAGCAGGGCAGATCTTTTACCAGAGCCATACTTGGAAGAATTTTCCAAATTACAAGATAATGTTACACCAGCACCGTTCGCAGAGGTCAAAGGAATTATAGAACAGGAACTTGGTCCAATCGAGAAAACATTTGATTCTTTCGATACTGCTTGCATTTCTGGTGCAAGTATAGGCCAGGTGTACCGCGCGCTTTACAAGGGAAGGGACGTGATCGTGAAGGTAAATAGACCCAACATTCAAGAAATTGTTGCGAAGGATATAGCAGCTTTAAAGAAGCTCTTACCATTGGCAATACGATTTGTCGATAAAAACATTGCATTTTCAGCCGAGTCAATGTTTGCCCAGTTCATAGAAACGGTTTACGAGGAAATGGACTATAAGGTGGAAGTGGAGAACCTTTTACGCATAAAGAAAAACCTGTATGATGAAAATTGGGTGATAATTCCGAATGTGTACCCGGACAGAAGTACCAGAAAGGTTCTAACCCTAGAATATGTTCCTGGTATCAAGATAACGGATGCAAAGAAACTAGAAGAGATTAGAATTGATAAGGCCAAGCTAGTGTTCAGGGTTCATAGACTCTTCTTCAAGATGCTACTTAGACACGATCTTTTCCATGCCGATCCTCATCCCGGCAATATTTCTGTTACAGAAGACGGTTCGATTATACTATATGACTTCGGTATGGTGGGAAGACTTGACAATGAAACAAGACTAAAACTTGTTCGACTGTACCTTTCATTAGTAGAGAAGGAACCTTCAAGGACAGTAAATGTGTTGCTTGCTCTAGGTGCACTCTCGCCAGAAGCGAATAGACAGGTTGTTGAAAAAGGAATAGGTTTTGCGATGCAGGAGCTTCATGGAAAGACGATAGATGAAATGGAAGTTAAAGCATTAATGGAGCTTGCCAATAAGACAATGACAAGATTTCCATTCAGACTTCCAAAACAGCTTGCGCTTTATATGAGGATGGCTTCCATACTTGAAGGGATCTACCTTACCCTGAAAGTTGAATTTCGATTCGTCGGAGTATTGAGATCTCTGCTCGAGGAGGAAGGTCTTATGAAGGAAGCTTACGTTGAGGAAGTGAAGGATACTTTCAGCAGGTTTGCGAAAGCATTGAACGATTCAATGGCAGTTGTTCCATTACTAAAATCGTATTTAGAGAACCCTAATGCTATGAATGGTAAGCAGAGTAAGAATACTTTGATCGCTGGCAGTGTTCTAACATCTTCTGCAATAATAGGCTCATCTATTATAATGCAGTCAAATCCGTTATTGGGCCAGATTGGATTAGTAGCGTCAGCTGCAATTATGGGCATATCAATAATAATAAACAGAAGACGGTGATCACTGTATAGTTATTGTACCCACACTACTTATCGGTATGCGGATCTCAAGCACGCCATTTTCATACTTTGCTTTTCCCAGAGCTTCCTCACCTTCCTTGATCTTTATAGGTAGATGTATCTTCTTTTCAATCTTTAGTGGTCTTTGCTGCCAGTAAGAAGTTCCTGCATGTTCAACTGGCTCTCTTGTTCCGCCAATGGAAAGAGTGCTATTGTTTATTCTAAGTGTGATATTCTTCTTATCGAAACCAGCAAGATCAGCAGTAACAACCAGTTCATTGCCATCTTCTACAATATCAACTGGTGGCGAGACGAACTCGAAGAATTCTCTTGATTTGTTGCCTATCTCCTTCATGAGCTCTTTAGCCATGTATCTTCCTAATCCCATGAAATATTTTAGTCTTTGTTGGATATATATCTTAATCTCATTGTTTCCCTTATAATGTGATGCGTCTGCAAGAATTGCTGTTTGGTAGCGTATTGTTCTTAGTGCTCATGTTATTACTTTCACGGAGGATTGCCTGAGATAGAGAAATTATTGCAGACTAACCCCTAGTAGCAGATATCCTCTCCGCTCTGTTTGGTCTCCTGCTGTATAGATACAGAGCGAGAAAAATTCATTAGGATCCTGAAGCGTTGAGGTAACAAACCTGCCAAAGTTAGTTTACTTATACTGCTAAACTTTATGACTTGCTAAAATTAATACAGTAATTGCTAGCAAATTGCATGCGTAGAAGGCACTCGTTTAGAAGAAGGATGACATTAATAGCGGTTGCAGTAATTGCTGGCACAGCTCTGTTCTTTACATATTTTGGTATAGAGGCTGCAAAGAACCTGGATGTTTCCCTATACGATTCTACGGTTGTATCTAAGGATCACCAGCAAACCAAATATCATGCTACTTTACAGTTCAGGAATGCCAATTTTGTGCCTCTCCCCATTGGTGATACGACTTATAGCATTAATATCGATGGAGAATATCTGGGAACTGGAATAATAAAATCGTTCATGATCGGACCTTATAGTACAACGCTAGTAAATACTGAATTTACATCTAACAATGCTGTACTAGATCGCTATGGTGGTGAAATTCCACATGAGCGTACACAGCTAACTGGTACAAGCAACTACAACCTGTATTTGACTACCTTCGATGTTCCGATCAACTATAATCCTACTGCAGAACAGATACAAAAGTTCGCCGATTAGAAGTATTTTATTTCTGTAACCATCATGCATCATATGCTAGAGGAAATAATTGAAAAATCAATGTCAGTAACCTACACAGAATTTTCTATGCTGATCAAGAATATGTCATTAATACAGCAACAAGAAAGGAGTGAAGGTGTAACATGTGATTCAACAGTCAAGGGAGGACTCGTAAGGGTTAAGCAAGGGCGAAAGTTAATACTTGTAGGCGATCTGCATGGAGATTTGCAGAGTTTGGCTCTAATACTGGAGAAGAGTGGTTTCCTCGAGGATCTTTCAAACATAATGATATTCCTAGGTGATTATGGTGACAGGGGAAGAGAATCCGTGGAGGTATATTATGTAGTACTCTATCTCAAGGCAAGGTATCCTAATCGTGTTATACTGATGCGTGGTAATCACGAGGGGCCGGAGAGTATGCCATTTTACCCACATGATCTTCCAGATGCATTTTTAATCAAATTTGGCAAAGCAGGTGAGTTGATCTATACAAAACTACGCTCGTTGTTCGATCTCATGTATCATGGTGTTGTTCTGGAAAATTCATACCTGATATTACATGGCGGTGTGCCAACAAATTTTCATACAATAGATGATATAGCAACTGCAAACAAGACAAATGCGGAAACGCGATATCTGGAAGAGATACTTTGGAACGACCCAAGAGAGATAGAGGGCTCTCAGCCTTCTGCAAGGGGCTACGGAAAATATTTTGGCAAAGATTTAACAGAAAGGGCATTGAAAATAGTCAATGTGAAGGCACTGATAAGGGCACATGAGGTGTGCGATGGATTCAAGGTCAACCATAAGGGGTTGGTTCTTACGTTATTTTCATGCAAGGCGCCATATGGCAATAAGAGTGCCGCTTACCTCGCAATTAACCAGAATAATTACAACCTGAATGCTGAAGAATTGTCAAGAATAGTAGAATTAATCTGAGAGTAGTATGAAGAGTCTGGAGAGATGCTGATCGTAATAGAGGGAAGCGATAAAGCAGGCAAGGCAACGCAGACGCAGTTGCTTAAAGAAGATTTGAAGAAGAAGGGTCTGAGTGGAGCTTCGCTAGCGTTCCCTGTTTACACGACGAAGATAGGCGAAGAGATTAGAGCAATTTTGCATGGTGAGAGAGAGTATCCAGTACAGGTCATGCATATGTTACTGTCGGCAAACAGGTGGGAGAAAAAGGCTGAAATCGAAAAAATGTTAGTGGAAAATGAAGTTGTAGTATTGAACAGGTATTATCAGTCGAACTTGGTTTATGGCTTAGCAAGCGGTATGAAATCAGAATGGTTACTGGCATTGGATGAAGGTTTGCCTAAGGAAGATATTGTTATATTGTTAGATGTTTCCCCGGAAGTTTCCATACAGAGAATGGCTAGCAAGGGAGATATCTTCGAAATGAATGATGATATAATGCGTAATGTATCAAGATTATACAGAGAACTCGCTGGAAAATATGAATGGATTTTGGTTAATGGTGACAAAAGTAGAGAAGATATTCATAAGGAAATAATGCAAATTGTTGAATATCGAATAAAACAAAAACATTAAGACCATATATTACTGATGTATCTGGTATGGTCTTTACTCCTGTGTGCGAAATAAGCGACCCTATTCACGGTTATTTCTATCTATCAGATGTAGAGCGCGATGTAATTGATACCCAGGTTTTTCAACGGTTACGTAGAATAAGGCAGCTTGCGGGGGCACATTTAACCTATCCTGCTGCACAACATTCCAGATTCGAACATTCTCTGGGCACAGCGCACGTTGCTGGGCTTGCTGGAAATGTTTTATTGAATAAGGGGTATATAGATGAAGACAAGATTCAGATTCTCAGGCTTGCTGCCTTGTTGCATGATATTGGTCACGGACCTTTCTCACATTTATTCGAAGAAGTAATGTTAGAGGGTAGCAATAGAACGCACGAAGATATAGGAAGAAAGATGATACTGCAAACAGAAATTAAGGATATTCTCAGCAAACATGGTTTTGATGCAAAATCAATTACCATACTATCTTTTGGAGAGTCGAAGGTATCGTTTCTTAACGAAGTAATTGCTGGGGGGCTTAGTGCGGATATAATGGACTATCTGCAAAGAGATTCATACTTTACGGGTGCAGAATATGGTAATATCGATGCAGAACGTATAATCAATTCCTTTGAAGTGTATGCCAATAGGCTCGCACTTGACAAGGCCGCCTTATATTCGTTCGAATCAATGATGATATCCAGATATGAAATGTTCAAAGCTGTTTATTTTCATAAAACTGTGCGAGCAGCAGAAGTAATGATGTTACGTTCCATGATACTCGCAGACGAAGAACTGCATCTTACCGATGAATCGTTGGAAAATTATCTTGACCTTACCGATGATGCTACAATGGTTAGATTGATTACATTGGAGCCAAAAGACGAACAATTGAAGCTTGCCGTAAAACTAGCCAGAGATTATCGAGACAGGAAGCTGTTGAAATGCGTCTTTGAAAAAATTTTACACAAAAGCGACAGGATAGTTAGAAAAGAATTCAACAAAAGGTTGTTGAAGAGTATGACTGAAGAAATTGCAACCAGTGCTGGTGTGGATCCAAACCATGTTTACATTGATGCTTCGAAGGCGCCTTCTATGCCGTTAACACCTACAAAGGAAGAGCGTGGTGCTATAGTGCTTATAGGTAAGGATGCTATCGGAAAGAAGATGCACTACATGCTGCCAATAAGCAAAATCCCATTGATAAGCTCCATTTCTGGTTTCATGGACATGATAAGAGTTTACACCATAAGTGAAAGCAGGGCTAAAGTGGAAAAGGCTGTGAAAAAGGTTTTAGGTATGGAATCTTGGTATGAAAAAGTTAGCATGTAACAGGTGTGTGGAATGAAAAAACGTATTGTAATTAAATTAAGTGGAAGTGTGTTTGGTGATACTGCCAACAAGAAATCGTTGGTAAAGTATGCAAAGATGCTGAAATCAATCAGCAGAAAAACGCAGCCTATTGTTGTGGCTGGTGGTGGACGCATAGCGAGATACTACATTAATCTTGCCCGGGAACTTGGAGCCGATGAGGCCAGTTTGGACGAGTTGGGGATTGGAGTGTCTAGGTTAAACGCACAAGTGCTTGTGCATGCACTGGCCAACGCAGCCTATCCTAACATTCCAAAGAACTTACATGACATAGTTGCTGCGGTAGAAACTGGCAAGATAGTTGTTGCGGGGGGGTTGCACCCGGGTCAGAGTACAAATGCAACATCTTCACAGATAGCGGAAAAGATCAATGCCAGCATGTTCATTAACGCTACTGACGTTGACGGTATCTATAACACAGATCCAAACAAACAAAAAAATGCAAAACTATTCCGATCAATAAAGGTTCATGAATTGCGGAATATGCTTGCTCATGAAAGCAGTATGGCTGGAGCATATGACCTGATGGACATAGTGGCATTGAAAGTTATAGAAAGATCCAAACTCAATACAAGAGTGGTCAAATCAGATCCGAATATTATAAAACGTGCAATTCAAGGAGCGGATGTTGGTACCATAATAATCACTTGACAGCTTTTGTCTCTCCCTTGAAATCCTCGAAACCGTCTTTCAACATCTTTTCAAAAATTCGCTCAGCCTGTTCTTTAGGTAATGGCTTTGTTTGTGCTTTTGCATAGCCGTCTGCATCACATATTATAACTAGCTTGTTACCATCTCCAGTCTCTTCCATGGCTATTAATTCCTCTTCCCCAACTGGTTCAAACTCACGCTTTACCTGTTTGACTGTTTTCGTAAGGAATGCAAAACCAGCATACTCGAACAGTTTATGTTGTGAACTCCTTGCTCTTTTCTGTCCCATGAGTGCTGCTTCGTGATATTGCACATGTTTTTTTCTTGGTCAACATCTAAATGCTTTTTCATCTTGCTATATGAAAGCTTTAAATGATTAAATGAAATTTAGCCTAAAATGTGGTTAATAAAGGAATTATAGGGACCATAGCCGGAGGTGTTGGCGTTATCATAATATTTTTGGCAATGACTTCCATCGGTCTATTACAGTCACCTTCTCAGGACCAACAAGCATTCATAATTCAGGATGTTGTGCTGAAGTTGAGAAGCGTGAATATAGTGGATGTAGATGAAGAAAAAATCGTGATCAAAGTAGCATTCGATGCCTTCAACCCCAATACGAGCTCAGTCGTTCTGGAGTCGATACGGTACAACCTGTATGCAAATGGAATAACGATAGCCAGCTCCACAATAGGTGAAAGAGTGGAAGGTTTCGTAACAGGCACAGGTAAGACCTTTACTATGTACGGTGAGTTCTCCATGACTCTGAACGACAAAGTCGAAGTAAAAAAGACCGAACCTCTTGTCCGGCTTTGGAACGATCTGCAGAATGATGACGTTCAATGGCGTGTTAATGGCACATTCTTCGTTATCCACCCCGTAAGAGCTGGCGTTAAAGATTTAGACTTTGATTTTACAATATAATTTGTTATGCCTGCTTCTTCAATCCTAATAACCTTTCCACTGTTAAATTGGAATACTTTTTTTGCTTTATGTAGCACCTCTCGTAGTATTGGCATGTTAGACATATTTCGCATGGTTCTAGTATAGGCACCTTCTCGTCCTTAAGAAGGGTGCCAAAGACCATAGCTCTCCTAATTGTTTCCTCAAACATCTGTTTGTCCTTTGCAAAGGCAAATTCCACGGTCTTGCCGTCATTAGTCATGTAAACAAGGATGCCTTCCATCTTGTCAAATATCCACATAGTTGCATTTAGGTTCAGAAGATCTTTTGGTTCAGGCTTCTTCGGCAATTTATCTACTATTTCAAACTTGATCACCATATCATCAACAATTGTATCTGCACGGCCTACAAGCGAAAATTCAGAATTTATATCGTACCCTGCCGTTGCGCTCGCTTTGATTGACTTGCGCATACCATCGCTAATTATTGCAGATACCTTCTGCTTGCTGGTCGGAAGAATAGGACTCTTTCTATCATAATATGACTTGCGGAGACAAGTTATGACTTCCTCTACATGCATCCTTTGATTATTGGCTTTATCTATCTGTGAATCAAGGTCACGGTAGATACCATCCATAACCTTCAGTATGATGTCCTTTAGGTCTCTGTCTCCGAGCATGTGTATAATACGTGATTTTGTTTAAATAACTATTGTGCATAAAACGGTGCAGTGAAATAAATTCTTTGACGATCTCCTTACTTTGAAAATATTTTGTACGATAACTCATTTATACCTCATTTGCGATTAGTCTTTATTTAAAGAGAGGAATGTGTAGTAATATGCGATTTCTCCACAAATTATAATAGTTTGTAGAAAGATCGGCAAATTTTAATATTGTAATTGCTATCAACATGGGCTGTAGAGGTGTGGTTGTATTGGAAACAAGAAGCTGACAAAACCGAATCTAGCCATATTTAATACTTTCAAGACAAGACCAAATAAGTTCACTGGTGAGGCGAAGAGGTAGCGTGGTGTCCTTATGCTTCTTGCCATGGAATCCAGTCCTCAGCTTAAGACTAGAACAGCTATTGCGCATGCCATCGCTGAAAAACATGGCATAGTATGGCAGAACATCTACTCTGGCATCTTTAGGGATCTCGATGAAGTTCTAGTTCCGTTATTTGTTGTAAAGGAGGGTGGAAGATTGCCATTAAGGAGAGGGCCAAGAGCGCTACAACAGGAGGGCGTACCATATTACGAACTTACAGAAGCTGGACTGTTAGTAGCATCAACAGTGGAGGAGTTGGGCGACGGCAGGAAAAAATTAGTGGAAAGATACCTTGACACTTTCTCAGCCAGCGAACCAAACCAGAAACTTTTGAAGGAAGGTATTCTGATCTTGTTGAAATTTGCACCGACATTTGTATTCAAGATAATAAATGAATACATAACTTCTTACATTCGGGGGACAGTGACAGATATGGTTCCAATTGATGTTGAAAAGATGCAATCAATGGTTGCCAAAGTCATAGGTGTTGAAAAAGAACTAGTTGAGGCCTTCGCATCCATGTCAAATAACGATAAGGATATGGTTTACAGGTTCGTCAAAAAGATAAGTTAAGAATAGGCTTAGTAAGGTTAAAATGCCTTGTTTTGTGTTTTGCGTTGTATGGATACATATTCTGCTTTAGAGCAAACAGTAAACAAAGTTTTGTTGCAGGCAGAAAGTGATTTGATCTCAAACATTGATGCTGCTTATGATGATGCAGTTAAACAACTGATATCTTCAAAAAATAACATGGTATTTGACTATGATAAAATCGTAGGTGATGCAAAAAAGCAGGCAGAGAAGCTTAAGAGGCAGGTCGTGGGCAATAGCAGACTCTCTGCAAGAAACAGGCAGTTGGTGCTTATAGAGGAGGCTGTGGGAATTGCATTTGAAAAGGCCAAGGCAAAGATCGACTCTGTAAGATATGGTGACAAATATGCTTCCATGATGAAGAAGCTTTTGGAGGATGGTCTTAACGCTGTCAATACGGAAGAGGTCGTCGTGGAATGTGATGGGAAGGACGGAGACGTAGTAAAGAAGATAGCTTCAGAATTGGAAAGAAATGTTAATGTGAAGATTAAAGTTGTTGGAGAAGCGATAAATGTCCTTGGTGGACTAAGGATCGTGTCTAAAGATGGCTCTATGGTTTACGATGACACGCTGGATTCCAGGATAGAACGTCTGAAACCCATCATAAGAAAAGATATCGCTGCCCTGTTCATGAAGTGATATTTATGGTAGCAAAAGGTAGGGT
>JAZFZF010000230.1:0-4013 GCA_036443875.1 Nitrososphaerales archaeon | reverse complement strand
ACAATGCTATGGAAAAAATAAATGCAACGAGATTGACTGTGTTCAGCGTGCTCCTGTTGGGCGCTATTGCAGTAGCGGCACAGGGAATCCAGACAAACGCATTTGCAGCACATAACGGTGTGTACTTTGAAGATGAAGGACTGATACACCAGAGCTCTTTTATGAATACTGATGAAACTGGAAACGAATCAAGCATAGTGGATAATTTGGATGCCTGCCCCTATCCAGCATGCTTCTGAACAGAAGAAATATCTCATGCTGAAGATGAGGTGTGAGATCCCCCCCCTCTATTTTATCTTCCTATCAAGAAAGTAGTTAGTACCATTAACTCTTGCAATGAATTAATGTAACACATTTGTGGACGGAAGAATAGGATAAATTCGTAAGTGTAGATGACGCGATTTGAGGGAAAATTTCCCATTGTCTTCTGATTGATGCGTTTGTTCAATCGTAGTGTAAATCAATCGGTACTGTGTATAGTCAAGGTTCTTCGCAAAATATCGTAAGCCCTGGCAGCAAGATTTTCATCTACGACTAGAACCATTTCATCACGACCAAAGAAAGCATCATGTAAAACAACACCATTTCTATAAAGCAAATCTGAAATCAACGAAACAAGTCCCAGCTGTTGATCTGTACCAACTGGTAGCTTGATAGAAATCTTAGCGAAACCTTTTTTCATATCGATGTCAAATTTCTTAGCTAGGTCTGAAAATAATTCTCTTACACCTTCGATGTCTTCAGCAAATATTCTCATAAAATTCTCAGACTGGAAAAGGCGAAACTGGGGATCAAAATCAAACAATTTATGCAGTATTTGTGATAGATCTTCGTCGAACCTATCTATATCACCTACGCCAACATCGACTATGCTTCCAGTAAGGGAGATTCTGGCTTCTCTAAACACCTTTGATCCTCTGTCTACAGACTCGATTTTTTCTACAGCATCGGCAAACCTCTTGATAGCTACAACTATTGTGTTAAGATTGACCGTATCCCCAACAATCTTTTCAACTTCAGGTTTAATTCTGTTCGCAAGAGCTGTGTAATTTATCAACCCCATCTTCAGACATTGGTATAGTGCCTGATTACCAGTTATCAGGTTTCGAACGGCTTCAGGTACGGTTAGTCCAGCAGATGTTTCCATTCCTAATCCTGCTACGTAAGAATTACGTCTAGAATGTTATTTAAGGGTATCCAATGTAACATAATCATATTAAATGTAATAAACATTTATATTATGTCATAGATATTACATTGTTTAGTGATGTATATGTGGAGAGAACCATGGAGAACAAGTCTCACAAAAATTTTTGAAGAGGCGAATAAAGAGTTTGGAGAAGCGGAGCATATGCTGAATAGACTATTCAGAACTGCAGATGAATCGAGCCCTTCTGATATCGCCAAGTTCCCATACTACTACGGTTACCAGATAACCGTGGGTCCTGACGGAAAACCTCACATCAGGGAGTTTGGCAATGTTAGGTCGTCTGCACGAGGTCTAGCTGAGCAGGAAACCGTTAGCGAGCCACTTGTCGATACGACCCTAGACGAGAAGGAGAATATGCTGAAGATCGTTGTAGAGATGCCCGGTGTCGCCAAGGAGAATATCGAGGTGAATGTGATGAATGACTATGTTAGCATTCATGCGGAGAATGGCGACAAGAGGTATCACACCGACTTGCCTGTTAGTGTGAAACTCGACGACAAAACTGCCAAAGCAACTTACATAAACGGAATCCTGGAGCTGAAGATAAAGCTGAAGGAACCGGTGAAACCTGAAGGAACACCAGTGCAGGTAGAATAATTCCCCCAATTTTTTGTTTGTTAGTTTATGATTAAATAGGTGAATTATATGGAAAAAAGTGTATCACTCAAGGTGACAGAAACCCAGCCCAAGTTCGTTGGGCGAGGTATTGCAGTGATGGATCCCAAAGTCATTTCCGATCTTGATCTGACTACTGGTGATGTTATCGAAATATCCAGCAAATCTAGGAAGAGTTATGCTCTGCTGTGGTCTGCTCAATCTGAAGACTATGGTAAGGGTCTAATCAGGATAGACGGTTACTCGAGAAATAACATAAACGTAGGCATAGATGATAAGGTAAAGGTGAGGAAAGTAACAGCCGCACCTGCGGATCAGGTTGTTCTCGCTCCAATGGAAGACCTAAACATCATTGGATTGGAAGAGTATCTTCCGGATATGCTAGAGGGTCACGTAATTACAAAAGGAGATATTATCCCAGTAAATATTATGGGAAAGAAGATAGATTCTCTGATAAATAATACTATGCCTAATGTTCCTGTCCTCATCATTACAGCTCATACAAAGTTTGTTCTTGGTTCTGTTCCTAAAGCCATTAAGAGGGGGGTTTCAAGAATCATGTATGAGGACATAGGAGGACTAGGAAATGAGGTTCATAAAGTACGTGAGATGATAGAGCTTCCGCTAAGACATCCTGAGATCTTTGAAAGGGTTGGAATAGAAGCGCCAAAGGGTGTGCTACTGTACGGTCCGCCTGGAACGGGCAAGACGCTGTTGGCAAAGGCAGTAGCTAACGAAACAAATGCAAACTTTTACTCCATAAGTGGGCCAGAGATCATGAGCAAGTTTTATGGAGAAAGTGAAGAGCGACTGCGGGAAATATTCAAACAAGGCCAAGAAAGTGCTCCCAGCATAATATTCATAGATGAAATAGATTCGATAGCACCGAAGAGAGAAGAAGTCTCCGGGGATGTTGAGAAGAGGATCGTATCACAACTTCTTTCATTGATGGATGGTTTGGAATCGAGGGGCAAGCTCGTTGTGATAGGTGCTACCAACAGACCAGACGCAATTGACCCAGCTCTGCGACGACCTGGAAGGTTTGATAGAGAGATAGAGATAGGAATACCAGATCAGGAAGGTCGTGATGAAATTATACAGATTCATTCCAGAGGAATGCCACTTGGTGAGGATGTAAACTTGCAGGAGATAGCAAGGGTCACACACGGTTTTGTGGGTGCCGACCTAGAGGCGTTGGTTAAGGAAGCTGCTATGCATGCGTTACGGAAAGTATTACCAGAAATTGATCTCGAACAATCCAAGATACCCGCAGAAGTACTTAACAAGATACAAGTAAGGATGAAGGATTTCGATGATTCATTAAAAGAAGTACAACCATCAGCAATGCGTGAGGTACTGGTACATGTTCCTAATGTAAAGTGGGATGATATAGGAGGATTACAAAATATCAAGCAAGAATTAATAGAGGCTGTAGAATGGCCGTTGAAGCACAAAGAATTGTTCGATACGGCTGACGTGCAAGCATCAAAGGGCTTACTATTGCATGGTCCACCAGGAACTGGTAAGACCTTGATTGCTAAAGCTGCTGCTAATGAGAGCGAAGCGAACTTTATCAGTATCAAGGGTCCTGAACTTCTCTCCAAATGGGTTGGTGAATCTGAGAAGGGTGTTAGAGAAGTATTCAGGAAAGCTAGACAAGCAGCTCCATGCATAGTATTCTTTGACGAAATAGATGCTATAGCACCTAGAAGATCATCTAGCGGAGGAGATTCACATGTAATGGAGCGTGTTATAAGCCAGATATTGGTAGAGCTTGACGGTCTTGAAGAGTTGAAAGGTGTACTAGTTATCGGTGCAACGAACCGGCCAGACATAGTTGATGAAGCTTTGTTGAGACCAGGAAGATTTGATAGAATCCTTCAAATTCCATTACCAGAGAAACAGGCTAGGAGAGAGATATTTAATATACACACAAGAAAGAAACCTCTTAGTGGAGATGTAGATCTGGAAAAACTTGCCGAACTCTCTGATAGTTTAACTGGAGCAGATATAGCTGCAATATGTAATACAGCCGCAATTACTGCAGTTAGAGATCATATATCTACACATAAGGAAAAGGCTGACGAAAAAGCCAAAGACCTGTCTATAACGATGAGTTACTTCGAAGAATCCATACGGAAAATAAAACGCAGGCACGAAACTATGATTAAGGTAAGATAAAGGGTTT
>JAZFZF010000229.1:0-3810 GCA_036443875.1 Nitrososphaerales archaeon | reverse complement strand
GGTCGTAGCATTGGTAAGCCATCGTACGCCCAAAACTGCACAGTTTCTGGCAAGAGCAGGTGTAGAAGTGGCCAACAGTTCTGGAGATGGTTATGTAAAGGATCTGAATTATGCTTTAGAACTTCTTAGACCCAACAGTATATTCATAATATCTGCGGATATGCCATTGATAGACAGCGATACTCTCAAAAAGATAGTCAGTAGTTTTAACAATTGTAAAAAACCATGTCTTACGGTCATGGTAAGTGAAGCGATGGTCAATGATCTAGGTACAAAAATAGACTACTGCTCAGAACAAAACTGCAAGATAGTTTGCAATACTGGGGTTAGTGTAATAGACTCATCGAAAGTAAATGGATACTCAAATATTGATGAAGAATTTCTAGTTATGGATAAAGTGCAACTGGCGATTAATGTAAATACAAAACATGAACTACATATAGCAGAAAAATTTCTAATCTAACTGTTTGAACTCTTTACTAAACAGTTTCGCCCTACTTCCAGTCCTTTCAGCTATGATTGCAGTACACGATTTGCATTTGATATCAATATTAGTATGAGTAAACACGATAGTCTCTTTGCCACACTGCGCGCACTTGATAGATAGACAGTTGCTCCTCGGTTTTGGAATGGGTATATGAAGTTTCTTCAACGCGCAACGAGCTCCATTTTACGTACACGCATTCCATATTTTTGAAGAATATATTTACATTCCTTACACTTCATCATCAAGGTTAGTTTCTTTGTAGTCTTGGCAGTTTTCTTCTGTTCGGGAAACTTTTGGCCTCCGTAGCCTTTCTTATCCTCTGCATGCCTTCTAGCTCCAAGCGCAGACGCCCGAGCCTTACCCTGCTTATACAAGCTTACCGTATGTGCAGTATGCTTCTTGCATCTAGGACAGAAAGTCCTGATCTCCTTCGGCACTTTCATATGCACTCTCACCTATTGCCATAATTTAAAGATACACGTTGATAATTCATTTATATGAAGATGTGAGATAAGTCTTATGGCAGGCAAACTTGCACAAATATCCGATAAACTAGTTGATGTTTCTCTTGGCAAAGTACCCGCAGATCTAATATTGAAAGACTGCAATATGCTAAACACATACAGCGGTGAGATAATCGAGAAGGTAGAGGTAGCAATCTACAAGGAGAGAGTTGCGTTTGTTGGTCATGACGCATCGCATATGAAAGCAAAGAAGACTATAGCTCTGGAAGACATGTTCATTTCTCCTTCTTTGATGGATGCACATACACATCTAGATTTTCTTGTTTCACCTACTGAGTTTGCAAAACAGGCATTATTGCATGGGACGCCAACCGTCTTTGCAGACCCTGTTGATATGGTTGGGGTCTTGGGCTACAAAGGCTTCAATCTATTCCTTAAAGAAGCCAGATCATTACCTATACGAGTCTTCACGATGGTTCCGATGGCTCTGCCACAAGATCCAAAGTTCAGCACTTCAAGGTACATGAAGTATCCGGAAGTTGTTGCTGCACTTGAGAATGATGATGTGTTGGGGTTGGGCGAGGTTCTCTCGTGGACTAAGGTAACTGAAAATGATAAGAATCTCTTCAAGATGATGAAGTATGCCATGAGCAAAGGCAAGCTCATCAATGGGCATACTGCAGGTGCCAGTGGGCTGAAACTCGCCTCTTACATATCTTCAGGGATATTTTCCTGTCATGAACCAACAAACTATGATCAAGTCATGGAGCGTCTGCGGTTGGGAATGTGGGTGATGCTTCGGGAAGGTAGTATAAGGAGGGATATGGAAGCGATCGTATCAGAACTTCGCAGAAATGAGATCAGTTACTCTAGACTCATGATGGCAACCGACGGTGTAGACCCTGAAGATATGATCAAAGTTGGATACATTGATCACTGTATACGGCTGTGTGCAAAGTCTGGTATGCATCCAGCCAAGGCTGTGCAGATAGCATCACTCAACACCGCAACTTATTACGGACTGGATGAAGATCTGGGGGGAATTGCTCCTGGTAGGTTGGCTGACATTGTGGTGTTCAAGGACCTGGTGGATTTTACAGTAGCAAAGGTATTCGTTAACGGAATACTCGTTGTTGATAATGGCAAGATAATGGTCAGAACGAAACCATTTCAGTATCCATCATGGGCAAGGAATACAATAAATGTAAAGAGGAAACTTATAACAAAGGATTTTCATCTGAAGCTGCCGAAAGGAAAGATGCAGGATAGTAAGACAAAGGTTGTAGTAGCTAATATGTATACTGATATAATAACAAAGGCAGGTACTGCTGAACTTACTGTGATAAACGATAATGTCAGGCCATCGAAGGAAGATGATGTGTGGAAGGTTGCCGTTATCGACAGGCATCACAAGTCAGGTAATATAGGCTTGGGCTTCATGAAAGGATTCAAGACGGATATAGACGCATTTGGGAGCACCATCAATATTTGCGAAAATCAATTGGTAGTGATAGGCACTGATGAAGAGCAGATGGCAATAGCTGCCAATGCCATAGTTGGAATGAAAGGTGGTGTTGTGGCAGTAAAGGACGGAAAGATATTAACCAAATACCATATGGAGATCGGCGGTACCATGTCGTCAAAGAGTTATGAGGAATGTGCTAAAGAGTATGAGGAGATGAATGTCACACTAAAGAAGCACGGCTGTCCGTACGATAAACCTCTCAATGTATTATTGTTCGTTACGTTCACATCACTACCAGAGCTACGCTTCACCGATAACGGTATGGTAAATGTTAAGAAGAGAGAATACGCAAGTATCTTCGCCTAATCATCTCCGTAAAAACACTAGTGATATAAAAATTATGGTTTTAGGTCATACTTCAGATATCTTAACTTTGGTCTCTTCATTGATATGTCGTACTCCGTAAAAATGTATTCCTAAAATCTTGTGCAAAATCGGAACAGTAGTAAATGAAGATGGTGAAGAAAGTTAAGATCCCTCCTTAACTTACAACATCTAATTTCAGAGTAATATGAGAAAATTTATAAACGGCACTAAAGTGATGCAAGTATTACTAGGTGATGATATGGCGGCAATTCAAACAACCAGCAGCGGTGTACCCGTAATTATACTAAAGGAAGGTTCATCACAGACCAAAGGGAAAGAAGCACAGAAGAATAACATAATGGCTGCTAAACTAATAGCTGAAATTTCAAGAACCTCATTGGGTCCGAGAGGTATGGACAAGATGCTCGTAGACACTCTGGGCGATGTTACAATAACAAATGATGGTGCAACCATACTGAAGGAAATTGATGTACAACACCCAGCTGCAAAGATGATGGTAGAGATTGCAAAATCTGTTGATAACGAAGTTGGTGATGGTACTACATCAGCGGTAGTTCTTGCTGGTGCGTTGCTTGAGAAAGCTGAAGAACTCATCATCAAGGATGTTCATCCAACTATAATTGTGGATGGTTATAGGAGAGCTTCAGACCGCGTGTTGGAGCTACTGGATAAGATAAGTGTAAAGGTAGATCCCAAGGATCGCAAAATATTGCTAAAGATCGCTAACACGAGTATGGGATCAAAGTTGGTGCATGATGACAGTCCTCACCTAGCTGAGGTCGTTGTGAATGCGATTCTACAGATAGCAGAAAAGTCTGATAATACTTACAACGTAGACATGGATAACATTAAAGTAGAAAAGAAAGCTGGAGGTTCTATCCAAGATACTGACATGTTAAAAGGTATCATCCTCGACAAGGAAGTTGTTCATGGGGGCATGCCAAAGCGTGTGGAAAAGGCAAAGATTGCATTAATCAACGCAGCTTTGGAAGTTGAAAAGACAGAGA
>JAZFZF010000228.1:0-2956 GCA_036443875.1 Nitrososphaerales archaeon | reverse complement strand
GTTGTTGCATCCCTTACGCTTTTTTCATCACGTATCTTACCAGTGAATTTTGGAAATCTCAATGCCAAACCGCTACCTTTCCTTATTATGTTCAAACCACATGTGTGTAAAGGACTTAGGGTTATTTCAGACGCAATAACTTCTATAACAATATTGGGTTCTAACCATACGTCTGCTTCCAGCTTAGAATCTACCCTAGCATGTTTGTCTATGATATGCAGCTTCAAAATGGAATGAAAATTAGTAAGATCTTCATCGGTGAAACCAGTTCCTACCTTACATATACTTCTAAAGATGTCATTGTCCTTATCGTAAGCTCCAAGCAGGTACGCCCCATACTTTCCAACTCTCCTTCCTCTACCATGAAAAGCTCCTATTATTACTAGATCCAAAGTATCGACAATCTCGTTCCTGTATTCTCGCTTCAATTTCATCCATGCAAATTCTCTTGCTCCTGCTCTGTATTTACTTTCTAGATGCTTTATCATCAAACCTTCACATCCCTCGCTTATTGACTGCTCCATAAAGTCCTCGATTGTTCTTTTATCATCAGTAATGATCTTGGAAACAACTTTAACTTCAGAATGGATCCTCACTACTTCTTCGAGTATCTTCCTTCTTCTTGTATACTCCAATATCAAACAATCCTTACTGTTCACGTATAGTATGTCGAACAAGTTCAACGATATAGGATACTCCTTTACTGCTTCCCCTATACGATACTTCCTCCTTCTATGCATCAACTCCTGAAATGGCAAGTACTCCCCTGTGTCTTGATTTATTGCAACTGCCTCTGCTTCTAGTATAGCATCAGATACATCAACAGATTCCCTTATCGCTTCTATTGCATCAGGGTAATGGCTTGTTATATTTTCAAGTCTTCTCGAAAATAGCAGAATCTTATCCCCCGATTTATGAACCTGTAAACGTTCGCCATCCAGCTTATACTCAGCAGCGCATTTACCAGCTGTTCGTTCAAGTGCCTCTTCTGCTGTCGAAACCCTTTCAGCTAACATGGGTCTTATAGGTCTGAAGATCTCGATCTTTAATGCCCTTACAGCATCTAAACCCCGCATGGCAATAGTTTTAGCAACTAGACCGAGATCACCAGTTATATTATAAGCGTATTCCAGCAGTGTACGGTTTTCCTTCTGGTCAGTAAATGCAATTGCAAGTGCATCTAATACAGTATAATCGGCTATACCCACACGCAATTTTCGCGTTATAATTTTCAGGATATAGCGAGCCTCTTTGGGCGTCGAATCATTGAGCAAGCTGCAGATATACTTCAATTTCATATCCTGTGAACCTTCCCCTGTGAGACCGGCTATCTTGTCTAATGTGGAATATACCCTTTCAACCGTAATGTCTTCTGAAAATAGGGTTGTTTGCATCTTGGTTTGCAACGCAAGTTCACCTGCAGCCCCAATATCACCATTTTCTATATACAAATGCTCGATCTTTCCCATATTTAATCCGGAAGAAATAGAGACTGCCAACAATGCTAGCTTGTCTGCAATTCCTAGTTCAACGCCTTGATAATCAGGATAAAGCTTGCCCTGAATTAAATAAACTACTTTATCTATAAGTTCTGATGGTATGGACTTCAGTAGTTTCACCAGGTAATCCGTAAGTTCAAGACGTTTGGTTGTCTTCTCCATCATCTCAAAAGTTTCTGCAATTACGGAATACTGCACGAATCTGGACACGGTATTCCTAAATAAAAGCATGAAGCTATTGGTAGATTAATAAGTTGGTCTGAGATGGATTCAAGGTATGGGTGGAACAAAGAATAAATCTTCAGGAGTATCTCCAAAGTCCCAAGACGACGGTTCACAGCAAGCGGGAGTAAAGAAGGATAAGGGAGGTAAAGGCCTTCCGCAAAAGGCTAAGATTACAGTAGTACTGAATGAAGAGCATGCTATGAAAGCACTGGCAGGTTTAAAGGCTATAACACCTCAAGAATTGGCAAGAAAAACGGGTGTAAAAATATCTATTGCAAACGCATTCATAAGATCGCTAGAATCTAAAGGTACTATTAGATATGTTGTAGGTTATAGTGGTCATAAAGTATATGCCTTGACGCAGGAAATGGATCAAAAGGATTCTACAAAAAGGGAAGTTAAAGCAAAAGAAGAAGTGGCTAGCGAGGAAGAGCCCCAAAAGGAAGCCAATTAGGGTTTTCTCAGATGTAACACATCTCCAGATCCAGAATTTCCAATAAGTTCGAGATTGGTAATTACTTTACCAATTAGATTCATATTTGTACTTGCAGACGTATCTTTATTGAATATGCATATGGAACCACTTGCTATCATGAACGTTATATCACCTCGTCTGAAGGTAGATCTTTGTTTTTCACTTCCTATCGTAAGGCTGGTTTCAAAATAAACAAACTTGTCCTCAAACCAGTATGCCCTGCCCTCCAATGGTATAGTGCGCAAAAGTGTACCAACAGTCAAAGGGGCCAGATGCCTTGCAAACTCACATTCGCAGACACCTTTTCCCTTGAGTTCTAGTAATAGTTTAGTTCTCGATACAGACGCTACCATGTGCGTTCATTTATACAAGTGCCTCTTAAAGACTCTTAAGGAAGGAAAGATTTAGTTTAGTAACATTTATTTATATTACAGTAATCTCAGCAGATATTCTTGTCAACCAAGGGCGAATCTTCTAAAAAGCTTGTAAAAGAAAAAGAAACAAAGACTGAAATCGTTGATATGGACAAAGATTCTTCTAAAGGGAAGAAAAAAACAGTCGCAGTTACAGAAGTCGCTGAGGTCACAGAGCCGCTGGAAGTTCTTGAGGCAGAGGAAGTGGAAACGGCAAAACCGCCAGACGAAGTTAGTGCAGGCGAAATCAGAGAAGAACTTAGGGAATTAAGACCGAAAGAAGGAGAGGAAATTATTGTAGGTCCTTCACGCTTAACAAGGTTTGAAAAGGCAAGAATAATAGG
>JAZFZF010000227.1:0-3173 GCA_036443875.1 Nitrososphaerales archaeon | reverse complement strand
GTAATTTAAGACCATAATTTAAATATCATTCCGTGACACTTCAGCTATATGATGGCTACTGAAGTTGATTCTGAGATACCTCAACCGCAAAAGAGAAGAAAACATGATGTTATTATACTGGGTTCTGGACCTGCTGGGCTGACAGCCGCGATTTACACTGCTAGAGCAAGACTAGAGACTCTCGTAATATCGGGTAATCTTCCAGGAGGTCAGCTTATGACAACAAGTGATGTAGAAAATTTCCCAGGATTTCCTAACGGTATATTTGGCCCAGAGCTTATGATGAGTATGCGTCAGCAGGCAGAAAGATTTGAAACGACTGTCATGGATGATACCGCTACTAATGTTGATTTCCGGCATCAGCCATTCAGAATACTAACAACGGACAAGGAGTTTGAGGCTCATGCTGTTATCATAGCTACAGGCGCATCACCACGTAAGTTGGGATTGAAATCGGAAGAAACGTTTGGAGGTAAAGGAGTATCCTATTGTGCCACCTGTGACGGACCCTTTTTCAAAGATGAGAACCTTGTTGTTGTCGGCGGGGGAGACAGCGCTATCGAGGAAGCTGCATTCTTAACTAAATTTGCCAAAAGTGTTCAGGTCGTGCATAGACAAGATAAATTAAGAGCAAGCAAAATACTCCAAGAACGAGCATTCGATAACCCCAAGATAAAGTTCCTATGGAACACTGTTGTTATGGATATTACTGGCGACAGCAAGGTACATGGAGTGACATTGCAAAATGTCGAGAACAACGAAACAAGAAAGATCGATGTTGGAGGAATATTTATTGCAATTGGACATGATCCAAATACACAGGTGTACAGGGGACAGCTTGACATGGATGAGGCTGGTTATCTAAAGATTCAAAATCATACACATACAAATGTTGAAGGTATATTCGCTGCTGGCGATGTTCATGACCATAGGTACAGACAGGCTGTAACTGCAGCTGGATTTGGGTGCATGGCTGCTATGGATGTCGAAAAATACTTGCAGGAAAAGCGTCATAGATAAGTCAACAAACTAATGTAACGAATACTAATTTTAATTATGGGAAGGAATTAAACGGTAGCTCCGTTAACATCTTTACCTCCTTCAAGGCGGCTTCGAATTCGGTATCAGTAAAAATATTCTGGCTTTCGTAGAGGCTTTTGAACTTTCTTCCATCGTCAGCCAATATTACTACTATAGTACCCTCATTCATGTTTTCGGCGAGTTTCTTTGCAGCTGCCATTACACATCCAGATGAAGGACCTACAAGCAATTTCTCTTTCTCGTATAACTCTTTTGAGGTATTAAACGATTCCTCGTTTGTTATTGTATACCAATCATCTACAACATCTTCTCTCTTCTTAAACAAGGGCGGCATATTAGATTCTTCATAATTCCTCAAACCTTGAATCAAATGATTCTTTTGGGGCTGAACGGGAATTACCTTCACATTCCTATTCTTCTCCTTCAGAAAAGTGCCTGCGCCGGTTATTGTGCCTCCGGTACCTGCACCAGCCATGAAGTGCGTAACCTTACCACTTGTCTGCTCCCATATCTCACGACCAGTGCCTTCATAATGCGTCATAAAGTTTGCTTCATTTTGATACTGATTCGGCATATAGTATATTTCTGGTCTTGCCTTGGATATGGCAGTTGCAAGCGATATACTCTGATCCGTACCTACACCAACCCTAGGACACAGATCGTCCGTGGTTTCATACAATTTGGCACCTAGATCAGCAAGTATTGATTTGGTTTCTACGCTCACCTTCTCTGGAATAACAAGTTCAACCTCATAGCCCATCAGTCGTGCTATCCCTGTTAATGCTATACCAGTATTTCCAGAGGTAGGCTCTATGATAATACTCTTTTCCTTCTTCAATAAGCCCTTTTTTTCGGCATCTTTGATCATCCAGTAAGCTGGTCTATCCTTCACGGATCCAAATGGATTATACCATTCCAACTTTGCTAGGACCTTAACCTTGTTCGAATATGACTCTAGTTCAATTAAGGGAGTATTGCCTATTTTTTCCAATAACTTAGTTGAAAGTGCCTTTGTAGCCATTTTACCTACTTTACCTTTTTTATCATGAATACAAGTTCGTTATTTTCCTTTGTGAAGTTAACCAACTCGTGTCCATTGCGCTTGACCCAACGTGATATGTCTTCCTCGGCTTGTGGATCATCTGCCATAACTTTCAATACTTCACCAATACCCATCCTTTCTACCTCGATCTTTGTCCTGAAGACCGGTTCAGGGCAAAATAGACCCTTTACATCTATAATCTTAGCTGGAGATTCGACTTTACTCAGACGACATTCCTCCTTATGAGCTATAAGGGGTCCGTTATATTAAAATATTTATCGAAAAAGGTCATTTCTGCGTTTTCTCACTAATTCTTTAGAAGAACCTTTCTTATTCTTATACTTGAAGCCTCGAATTAATGCTACTGGTATTAGATCCAGTTTGCCCATTACAAGCTCAGCCGCACCCGCAAGTTCGTCTGCAACTGCAATTTCAGTCACCTTTAGTTCCTTTCCAAAAGTATCTTTTAAGCCCCTGTAGTCTTTTAGAGACTTCAAACCACAAACCCCTATAGCAACATTCACCTGCCCTTCCCGAAAGGGCCTTCCGAAAGTGTCAGTAATTATAACAGCAACTTCTTTTCCTGTGTGCTTTCTAATTTTTACTCTGATTTTAGCAGCAGAACTATCTGGATTCAATGGAAGTAAGGATACGAGATTACCTCTAATATTAGACAAATCCACACCTGCATTTGCACACACAAACCCATGTTTTGTTTCTACAATTATTATACCACGTTCAATTTTCACTATTTGCTTCGATTCGCGTAAGATCAGTTCCACTATCCTTGGATCCTTGCCATGTTTTACCGCAATAGAATACGCATGTTTTGACGGTTGAACATTATTCAGAGAAACCAGTCTTCCTTCTGCCTTCGATACTATCTTCTGCGATATGACAAGTATATCGTTGTCATACAAATTTTGTTTCTTTATAGATGAAAGTATCAATTCTGTAAGATCGTCGTTCACATTAACATCATGTTCGATGCGAATAGGAATTATCGATATATGCACAGACAATATTCTGCGCATACTTGTTAAAATACCATCAATTAGCCATTAATTAGCAGACTCGGCTGAAATTGTGC
>JAZFZF010000226.1:0-2556 GCA_036443875.1 Nitrososphaerales archaeon | reverse complement strand
TATGTTTAAGTATGACCACCTCACCCACGCTATGAATTTCCTGCTGGGGGACCCTCAAAATCTTACCTCTCAAACCAGGCTTGACCTCGATAAGTTCGATCATGTTTCCAGTTCCCATGAATACTTCCTGTACCTTGCCAATTTTAACCCCATCAATGTCTATAACCTCCATCGATTTGATTATCGGAGGCATTTTGAGCATGACACAATTCACCCCTATTCTCTCCACATACTCTCTGTGTATCAACACATTCTTGTTGAACCCTTGATGAATTATTATTCCCTTTATCTCCAAATTGAACGGATCTATCACTAAATCCTGCACCGATCCAAACTTCATTCCGTCAGTATCTATGACCTTCAGTCCCTTCATATCTTCGTACCTTATGGGTTCGTTTCTATGCTCTTCAGCATTTTCCTGCATGCTCTACATTACCCAATTGCCTATAATGATATTGGAATCATATCTATATGACTAAATGATGAAGAACTTTTACTTGTATAGGAAACCTATTTTGCTACAAGCTACAAAAGGGAGAGTTTCTGCTGAAACAATGTTACTATTCCAACGATTGGAAACATGATTATCCTGCAGAAGTTCGTGTTATAGACCGTTGATCTGGACGAGTTGCTCAAAGAATTACGCCAACATTACTGAAATTTCGGAAGTTCTATTCATTCCTGAGCTGAAAAAAAAGTCAAGTTAGTCTATTACCGGCAACATACCAGTTCTCTTTTGGTGTGTCTTGGTACACTACGATCACATGTTCTCTTTTAGAACCTAACACTTTTCCTACTACGTCTGTAATAGCCTTGGCGAGTTCTTCCTTCTTCTCTGGCGTTCTTCCAGGCCAGAGTGAAATAGTTACTAGAGGCATGACAAACGGCAAGAGAATATCATATTTAAATGATGGATTCTAACGTAATGCGTGTTCCCGCTCTACGACGAGAACCCAAGAACCTCCAGACCGTATGTGAACTACGTGCTAATAGCTGTCAACTTTGCAGTCTTTATATGGGAGGTTATAGTGACAGGGTTCTTCACAAATGAACAAGCCTTGATTGGAATGTATACTGACCATGGTTTTGTCCCTGCAAAATTCCTTGAAAGCGGTCCGCTGCAGATCGAGGCCTATTCGTCAATACTCAGCTCGATATTCATGCATAGCGGCATTATGCACTTGCTTGGGAACATGCTTTTCCTATGGATATTTGGCGATAATATAGAGGATAGATTTGGACATGGAAAGTATATTGGAATATACCTCTTTTGGGGTTTTGTTGCCACCATGGCACACTTGGCATGGGCTATGAGTATAGGTGGAAATCAATTGCTCATACCAGCAGTAGGAGCCTCAGGGGCAATATCTGGTGTTTTGGGGGCGTATCTGCTGATCTTTCCCAGAGCAAAGGTAGTTACTTTGCTATTCTTCTTTTTCATAACCACAATAAGAATACCTGCATTTGCCTATCTAATAATGTGGATTGTATTTCAAGTATTTTCAGCTTCCTTTGGTGCGGGGGGTGGAGTCGCATACCTGGCACATATTGGAGGTTTTGCAATTGGAGCCGTATTTGGTATAGGATACAAATGGTTAGCGAAAGTACGATTGAAACTTGCGTATGTACCGACAAAAAGATCAGAAGACAAAATACGGGAGTCAAGAGAGGTGGAACAGATGATTCGCCCGTTGCGGATGGAAGGTATCACTACAGACAAGTATGTGGAGATACTCGTGCAAATGCCAGGAGTGAACGAAGAAGCCATAACGATCAACGTTTCTGACAATACAGTGCACATAGATGCAATTACAGAAGATGGGTACAGAAGATACAGCGGGAAGGCGATCTTGAGAGTCAGGGTAAATCAACAGCCGGAATTTATGCATTATCTGAATGGCATTTTGCGCGTAAGATTAAACCGTGCATGAGAGACCAAAGTTACTGATCGATGACGTTACGGAAGTTTCAGACCTTTAAATTCAAAAAAAATACTAGATTGAATCGGTTCCGTGCCGAACAGTTATATTGCATCTCAGTGTCGCAGAATCGAGGTTTTCAACATCGGTAAAAGAAAGGTTCTTAGCGAATCAGAGCTTAAGGAATTGGTACTACCACAGGAGAACGAGCTGTTAGGTAGGGTTATAAAATTACCCGGAGGCGATCATGTGATTGTAAAATGCACAGACGGCAAGGTAAGGGTTTGCAGGATAAGAGGAAAGATGAAGCGTAGGATGTGGGTTAGAGAAAATGATGTTGTTCTGTTAGTACCTTGGGACTTTCAGGATGCGAAAGCAGACATTGTTTGGCGATATATACAGGCCCATGCGCAATGGCTTGTGAACAATAACTACTTACCAAATGAATAAAATGAGATCAATGTTGTGACCTTTTAGGTTATCCGTAGCTGAATTTGATTTAGTGCGGGGGGTGGGATTTGAACCCACGAACCCCTAAAGGACAGGGTCCTAAGCTTCGCACTCGTGAGAGACCTGCGCCGTTGGCCAGGCTTGGCAACCCCCGCATATCATCTGACAATATCATCACGAATTTATC
>JAZFZF010000225.1:0-4304 GCA_036443875.1 Nitrososphaerales archaeon | reverse complement strand
ATTTGTCTGGATTATTTACAATGATTAAGATATACATCATCTTTTCCATATTTACAATTTCAATTCTTATCAGCGTCCCATTTATGCAAACCTACAGTCAAGTTGCTTTACTAAAAATAAACGAAGTAGAACTTAACCCGCTAGGTACAATTGACGGTCATCAGTGGATCGAGCTGTACAATTCAGGCAATGTTTTATTGGATCTAAGCGGTTTTCTGATGAAAGGCACACAACTGGGGAGAACGATAGCAGTTCCACCAGGCTTAGTGATAGAACCAAACTCATATCTTGTAATACCGCTTCAAATCAGGGTGTTTAATGAAGAATCTGAATCAATTGTGCTGCTAACTCCAGATTCTGTTGAAATTAATAGGACCCCTATCTTTTTCGATTTATTAGATGATGACAGAACATGGCAGAGGTTCCCTAATGGCATAGATACTGGTAATATGACGGACTGGGATTTGAGAAACTCCACATTTGGCCTTACAAATGGATTTCCAGTAGCAAAACCTAAGTTTACTTTGTCAGACCCGTTATTCATCGATCAGCAGGGATACAAGGTTGAAACATTTGTTGAGGGTCAAATGGTTGGGATAAAGTCTGAAATTGTAAACAGGTTCGAGAATGAACGTTCTTTTGCATATATAATACAAATAAAAGACGAAGAAGGATTCCCGGTGTTCATTAGTTGGGTCGAAGATATAATAATACTGCCAAACAGATCTATTACACCTTCAATATTCTTTTTTGTAGAGAATAAGGGTGAATATAGCGTTGACATCTTTGTATGGAGAAGTATGGCATTAGCTGATCCCCTGACTCCGCCAAAACATGGTTTGGTAAGAGTTGCAGGCTAAAGGATAGTATAATTTATTTAACTCTACTCGGATCAAGTTTAACGTTGAATATAAATGAGCTATGATATTTTTCTCGTTCCTAAATCCATTGCCGTCGTAGGCGCTTCAGAAAAGTCTGGCACTGTTGGCAAAGCTATCACATCAAATATCTTAAACAGTTACACGGGCGCGGTGTATCCTATAACACCGTCACATGAGTCTGTTTTTGGCAAGAAAGCTTACAAGAGTGTTATGGACGTTCCTAACAGTATAGATCTTGCGCTAGTAGTAACACCCAGCAAAATTGTGCCAACAGTTATGGAGGAATGTGGCAAGAAAGGTATCAAAGGAGCGATCATAATTACTGCGGGCTTCAAGGAAGTTGGAGGTGAGGGCGAAGTATTGCAGAAACAAGTGGCAGAGATCAGTAAGAAATATGGAATAAGGATCATAGGCCCTAACTGCTTGGGTGTAATGAACCTCTCTCCCCAAACAATGATGAACTCTACTTTTCTGAAGATTACCCCAAAGACTGGGAATGTTGCGTTGATTTCACAGAGCGGTGCGATTTGTGCTGCGCTTGTAGAAGATGCTATTGCCCAGGACATAGGATTTTCTGCCGTGTTAAGTATAGGCAACAAAGTAGATATGAATGAAACAGATCTGCTTGCAATGCTTGAGAATGATGAGCAAACCAAAGTTATTGTTATGTACCTAGAAGACATCAGTAATGGTAGAAGGTTCATTGACGTGTGTAGAAGAATTACCAAGGAATCAAAGTATAAGAAGCCTGTCTTGGTATTAAAAGCAGGGCGCACTCCAGAAGGTGCAAGGGCAGCAATGTCGCATACAGGTGCACTGATGGGTTCCGATGAAGTTTATGATGCGATATTCAAGCAGGCCGGCGCTATTCGTGTCGATGGAATGCAGGAGCTCTTCGATTATGCTATTGCGTTTGCAAAGCAACCACTGCCGGGAGACGAGGTCGTAATCGTGACTAACGCCGGCGGACCAGGAATAATATCTACAGATGCAATTTCCAACTATGGGTTGAAGATGGCCGATATAGAAAGTTCAAGGCCAAAGATCGACCAGATGATACCATCGTATGGAACGTCGCGGAACCCAGTTGATATTGTTGGAGATGCTGATTATACAAGGTTCGAGCGTGTATTGTCTGAAGTTCTTGATCATCCAAATTGTGGTGCTGTAGTTGTAATGTGTACACCATCGGCAACACTTGACTATGATGGCTTGGCCCGTGTTGTTGTAAAGATGTCAAAAAGTAAGGGTAAAACAATGCTTGCAAGTCTTATGGGTCTCGCAGAAGGAATAGAAAACAAGCGAGTAATGTCCGAGGGCGGAGTTCCACATTACACATACGCAGAGCTTGCTATCAGGGCACTCAAATCTTTGTATGATTACAAGGCATGGCTCAGAGTACCTAAGAGTGAATTGAGGACATTCGAGGTAGATAGGGAAAGTGTTAGAAAGGTCTTCAACATTGTGAAGAAGCAGGACAGAAGTCACTTGATTGAAGAGGAAGGATATGATGTTCTGAAGGCATACGGCTTTCCCGTACCAAAGAGTGTTCTAGCAAAAGATGAAAATGAGTGTGCAAAGGCTGCGCAGGAGATAGGTTACCCAGTCGTTATGAAGGTAGCATCACCAGATGTGATACATAAATCAGACGCCGGAGGTGTTAAGGTCCATTTAGCAAACGAGCAGGAAGTTAGAAATGCATACAAGAGCATAATGTCGAGCGTCAAGAATTACAAATCTGACGCAAAGATCCTTGGCGTACTTGTGCAGGAGCTTGTGAGGGGAGGTAAAGAGACTATAATTGGCGCAAAGCAGGATCCGAAGTTTGGCCCATTGTTGATGTTTGGCATGGGCGGCATATATGTTGAAGTTCTTAAGGATGTTACCTTCAGACTTGCACCTATAAATGAATACGAAGCGAAGCATATGATAGATACGATAAAGACTAGTAAGTTATTGAAGGGGGTAAGAGGACAGAAACCTTCTGATGTAAACGCACTAGTAGATTGCCTACTGAGACTCTCCCAACTTGTTGTTGACTTTCCCGAGATAGCTGAATTTGATATGAATCCTTTGCTTGTCTTGGAGGATGGAAAGGGATGCAGGGTAGTTGACGTTCGAATAGGCCTTGCTAGTAATTCTTCAAATAAGTAAATCCATATTCTTTCTCTTTGTTTCAAATCAATGTTTGGGATGGTAAATACCTGGTCTAGTAGGACCTGATAAGAATGCACAATAAAATTTGAGCGTAGATATAAAGTACATATAGACGCAACGTCGCAAATTTCGAAATAGTAACATGGTATAATCCTCAGATTTACAAAACCCCTTCATAAAGCATTTATATAATATTAGAGCGCAAATGATCTTAGGATGCCGATACGAACGGGCGCCGAATATATCGAGAGCTTACGAGGACGTAACCTAAAGGTCTACCTATTCGGAGAATTGGTCAAGGAACCAGTAGATCATCCTATGATCCGTCCTTCAATAAATGCCATTGCAGCTACATACGATCTTGCAGTTGAAAACCCAGAGATTGCCACAGCTTATTCTTCCATTTCTGGCAAGAAAGTAAACAGGTTTCTACAAATAACAGAAAGTGTAGATGACGTCGTACTGCAAAACAAGATGCAACGAAGGTTAGGACAGTTAACTGGTACATGCTTCCAACGCTGTGTTGGTATGGATGCAATTAATTCACTATATTCTGTGACATATGAAATAGATGAAAAGAATGCTACAAATTATCACCAACGCCTGAAAGATTTTATCAAAGACGTTCAAGAGGAGAACCTTGTCATCGGCGGTGCGATGACAGATCCAAAAGGCGATAGAAGCAGGGGACCATCAGAACAAGAAGACCCTGACATGTTCGTACATATAGTAGAAAGGAGAGAAGATGGTATTGTAATCAGGGGTGCAAAGGCTCACCAGACTGGTTGCATAAACTCTCACTGGATAATGGTCATGCCTACTCTCAGGCTGGGACCTAGGGATAAGGACTATGCTGTGGTATGTGCCATACCTGTGGATCACACTGGTCTTACATACATTTACGGTCGACAGTCCTGCGACACCAGAAGTATGGAGGGAAGCGAGATCGATCAGGGCAACGCGATGTATTCTGGACAGGAAGCAATGATAATAATTAATGATGTTTTCGTGCCATGGCAACATGTTTTCATGTATGGAGAGACAGAGTTTGCAGCAATGCTTGTGGAACGATTTACTACTTACCATAGGAGAAGTTATGTATGCAAGACTGGCGTGGGCGATGTCGTAATAGGTGCAGCTGCAACAATAGCTGATTACAATGGCGTGCCAGATGCTTCCCATATTAGAGATAAGTTGGTTGAGATGACTCATCTGAACGAAACTATCTTTGGTGCAGGTATAGCCTCTTCATATGAATCATACAAG
>JAZFZF010000224.1:0-2023 GCA_036443875.1 Nitrososphaerales archaeon | reverse complement strand
CATTATTGTTTTCATTGCTAATAAGTCAAGTACGCTTTTTGTGTAGACTGATGTTATGCATATCCCATTTGTTAAACGAGCTACACGTTCGGATACCATATTCAAAAACACACTATCGTATCTACTCGGAATAACCTTGGCTGTATTAACACCCACAGAGCCGTGTAGAGAAACGGTTAGTGACCCTATCCTATGTTGATCTCCTTCAGAAATGGAAATAAAACATCCGTTAGACATACGTATGATACGTATTGAAAAAAATCGTTCTTCGACCTTTACAATACGTTCAATATATTCTTCTACAGACATCAGAAGGCTAGTGCATTGGCAGAGTTATGTGCGTATTGATATAGGTTCGATTACCCTTTCGTTCTTCTTCCCTGCTCGAAGCTTTGTCTTATACTTCAAGTTCCTAGGCTTCGTTCTAAGCCTGTAACCACAGCAAGGACACCATAATCCATCCCACTTTATGAATAGTTCACATATCTGACAACGCTTCTGTCCAGTAGCATACCTTCCTACACCAACTGGCTTCTGTGCCTTGTATCTGACGCATATTCCTTTACAAGTCATGATCTCTTACCTCCACAAATAATCCCTTATATCTAATTATGTAAAAGAAATATATTTAAAGCTTTATCAAATATTTTCTAGATTAAAACTATATTTCTAATAAATTTAATACATCTATGGGGGCGATGATCTGTGGAAAAAATTGATAGTATGGGGCAAAAGTGTATATATTCATGCGTCAGTGTCTCATAGATCTCTCTACTAACGACATTCTTTTGGTCAAAGGACCAGCAGTATTGAGGAGATGTGAAGGGAATGTTATGGTTTTAGGTAAAGAAATCAAGGGTGAAGTTACGGTAAGAGCTGCAAAGATACTTCCATTTGAAACAAAAGGTTCATCGAAGGTACAGGTAAGAACTTATGGGAATGGTACTTGCAGGATAGCTAGAGGTCATTTTACCGCAGGTGTATCTATATGGAAGGATGTTGCAGATAGGATGCGAGAAAAACCAAAACGTATTATGCTTGTTGGCGCTACAGATACTGGTAAATCAACTCTGACAACTTATCTTTGCAACATGGCCAATGCAAACAGTTTGAAGGTCGGAGTAACTGATGGTGATGTTGGTCAAGCCGATCTTGCTCCACCTGGGTGTATAGGTGCAGCTATGATCGGAAAACAGTTTTTGGATCTAAGAGAGGTTAATGCTGAATACTTTAGTTTTATCGGTTCCATATCACCAATGGGTATGGAAGATCTAGTAATAGATAACATCAAAAAGATTTTAGATAAACTATCTAAAGGAACAGACATCTGTGTGATCAACACAGATGGTTATGTTGATGAACATGGTATCGATTATAAAATAGCACTTGCGAAAACAATAAAGCCAGATCTAATTGTTTACATCGGTGACGTTTTGAAAAAATTTGATGAATTCGAAGTTGTACGCGTAAGTGCTCCTACTAGTATTACAAAGACTCGTGCAGACAGGGAACAAAGAAGACTTCAGCAATATGCAAGATTTCTAGGTGGTAGAAGACACATCTTTGAACTCAGGGAGAAAAATTTTGCATTCAAGGGAAAAGTTTACGAGTATGGTATTTTAAATGGTGATTTAATACGTATACAGAATACCTTATTGCCGTTAGATGTTCTGAAAGGTATGTTCGTGGGGCTGGGAATGGGCTGCGACGCAAGGGGATTTGGCATTATAACCAGAATAGCATCTGGAAAGATCCTGGTCGAGACCCCTTATGAAGATGAATTCGATACCATAATCTTATCCAACATTGCTGTATCATTAGCTCCGCCGCGAGAAAGGATATTGTTTCGGATTCAAGACCTAGCATGAAAATCAACATTGATCTTTTCTAGTACCGTCAATAAATCATTTGGAACAGTCTTCTTTACGTCACTTGATGAATTACCAACCCCAAATGCTATCTGAAACTAGGTCAGAAAAACTGGGACAGCTTGATCATAGTAAAGATAGTAAAGATAGTAAAA
>JAZFZF010000223.1:0-6008 GCA_036443875.1 Nitrososphaerales archaeon | reverse complement strand
GCTTGCCCTACTGATAAAGCCTGCAGTAGCTGCACTCTCAATGCGCAAGAAGACACTGACAGACCTTACGAGGAAAGGAATGATACCAGCACTTGCAAACAGTACCCAGTTCATGCAAAGAGGTAGTGCAAATCTGATTGTAAACTTGATCGGTTTACACGAATCGGTTGCAGACATTCTTGGTCACGAAGATAACAACAGTTGTTTTGAAGTCGTGCAAAAAGTCATCAAAACATCAGTAGACGTTGCAACTGAAAAGGGGAAGCAAAGTGGAGACGATGTAGGTATATCGATGATTACAGATGACAGCGCTTCAAGGTTTGCAGCTTTAGACACAGAGAAGTATGGAAAGACTTTGGAGAGCAACATCGGAAGCCTTTATTCACAGGGAGTGACCATACCTGGCGTTGATATGATCAACATGAAGAAGGAATCAATGATAATAAAGGAGTGTAATATGATGGAAAAACTGCTTAACGGCGGCCTTTCAGTGAATATGGATCTAAACGGTTCTATGAACGATGCGGATGTAAAGGCTGCTATAGGAAGTGCAGCAGATATGCTGATATTCTTCAGACCAAGAATGAAGGTGTATGTTTGCGGCAACTGCGGGCAGAAAAGCATTGATGCGATTGACAAATGTAGCACATGCAAATCACCACATTTGTTGCAAACTTGGTAAATTTTATTTATTACAGGGGCAACAAACTTTTTTGACCATTGAGAGTGCATGAGATCTCAGCAAAGATTTAACTAGACCATCCGTTGTACGTATCAAGGGATGGCAGGAAGTACAGATATCTGGAATCCAGACTTAACTAGCGTCATCAGTAAAATAAAGAAACGAGACGGCAGGATTATGGACTTTCAGAGTTCGAAAATTTCAAATGCAATTTACAAAGCACTCCTAGCTATTAGGATGGCTGATTATCCGTTGGCGGATAGATTAGCGGGTAAGGTATCACAGAGACTAGTAAAGCAAGGATATGATAACAACAATTCACCTAGCGTAGAAGACGTTCAGGATATGGTAGAATCTGTACTGATAGAGGAGGGCCTATCTGAAACAGCCAAGGCTTATATTCTCTACAGGCATGAGAGGCGCAAGGTAAGAGAGGAGAAGACGAAAATTCTTGAGCGAACTTCGCTGGATGAAGTCGACAAGGCTTTCGATGTAAACTCCCTCCGTGTGCTTGTATCCAGATACCTGTTAAGGGATGAAAACGGAAGGATGATAGAAGGTCCCAAGCAGCTCTTTGAACGTGTTGCTATCACTGTTACACTGGCAGACATGATGCGAGATCAAAGAATATTCGATCTTAGAGCTGGTATAAAGCAGAACATCGAGGAGATCAGCGAGTACCTGCAGCGTACGGACGAATTGGACAAAAAGTACAAGATCGGCTCATACCTTTTGAACAAATGGCATATCGATACGCTACTCTTGATATACAAGGATCTATCAGGACTGGGCCAAATGAAGCTCACTGTCCCTGAGTTGCTTCAAATGCTCGAAGAGGGCAAATTCGACGATTATGTAAAGCGTATAGAGGAATACAAGAACTTGATGGTTGAAACGAACTTTCTACCAAACTCTCCAACGATGATGAATGCAGGTGCAAGGCTGGGACAGCTCTCTGCATGCTTTGTACTTAAAATGAAGGACGACATGTACGATATAATGAAAGCATCTACAGATGCAGCATTGATCTTCAAGTCTGGAGGAGGAGTTGGCATTAACTACTCCGATCTAAGACCAGAGGGCGATATTGTTGCTTCAACATCAGGTGTTGCATCTGGACCAACATCATTCATGCGTATCATCGATACGGTAACAGATGTTGTGAAGCAAGGGGGCAAGAGGAGAGGTGCTAACATGGGTATACTAGAAGCTTGGCATCCGGATATAGAAAAGTTCGTTACTGCCAAGACCACGCCAGGGGTCTTTGAGAACTTCAACGTTAGTGTTGGCATATGGGAAGATTTCTGGGATGCTATGAAGAACAAGGCCAAGTATCCGTTAAGAAATCCAAGAACTGGTGTGATTGTAAAACACGTTGATGCTAACCACCTGGTTGATCTTATTGCGTTAAGTGCGTGGAAGAGCGCAGAACCAGGCGTTCTGTTCTTTGACAACATGAACAAGTACAATGTAATGACTAGGGCACAAGGATTTATCAGAGCTACCAATCCGTGCGGTGAACAAAGTCTGTATCCATATGAATCGTGCAATCTTGGTTCTATTAATCTAGCTAATCTTGTAAAGCGTAGAGCAGATGGCGAGTTTGAATTTGACTGGCAACTATACGAACAAGTGATTAGGTTGTCTACAAGGTTCCTTGACAACATAATTGACGCAAACAAATATCCGGTAACCGAGCTCGACATATCATCAAAACTTTCCAGAAGAATTGGTTTGGGTATAATGGGACTTGCAGATCTTCTGTTTAAACTGAAGATCCCATACAATTCTAAAGAAGGATATGAATTTTCTGCAAAACTTGCAGAAGCGCTGTCATACTACAGCATGGAAGAGAGTGTGGAGTTGGCAAGGAATCGCGGAGTTTTTCCAATGTTCAACGACTCAGACTACGTTTATGGCAAGTTACCTGTCCCAGGTTACTACGAAGTACCGAAGAATCAACTTTCTTACGACTGGGATTCACTCATTGACAAAATAATGCGCTTTGGCATTAGGAACTCGCAGACAACTACAGTTGCACCAACAGGAACGCTTTCAATGATTGCCAACTGCTCCAATGGCATAGAACCAACGTTCGGACTGATCTTCGAGAAGAGGGTAACTGTTGGGAGGTTCTTCTACACCAACAAGATATTCGAAAATGTGATTATGGAGAATGGATTGTACAATGACGAACTACTGGACAAAATTTCGACTAACTATGGATCCATACGAGATCTCGATGGCATACCTGAATGGATGCAGAAGATCTATGTTACTGCAATGGATATACACTGGGCAGATCATCTGATGGTTCAAGCGGTGTGGCAGAGATGGATAAGCAATGCAATTGCCAAGACGATAAACATGCCGAACGATGTGACTGCAGAGGATGTAAAGTGCTCATACTTGCTTGCGCATGAACTAGGCCTGAAGGGCGTAACTGTATACAGAGATGGTTCCAGACACCAGCAGGTATTGCATATAACGAGCGACTCGAAGGAGAAAAATTTCGACGTACTTCCAAGTGATTACGTGGTTGATTACGTAACGAATAGCATCAAAGACGATTTCGTGTATAATGAGGTCGTGAAAGTGATCAAACCAAATAACGAACGTGAACACGTACCACAACCGGTGATTTCACACAAGGAAACTGAAGAAGAACCCTGTCCTTTATGCAAAGGAAGGATTGTATATCTAGAAGGTTGCAACTCCTGTGTAGAATGTGGCTGGAGCAGCTGCGTAGCGGGTTGATACTCATAAACTCTTTTTTTATTCTAGAATTCTTCGTTTAGAACCAGTGCCAATAATGCTGCCCTTACGTCCTTTCCATATGCTACTTGCCTGAAATATTTCGCCTTGGAAGTATCATCAACATCATGGCTTACTTCGTCCAACCTTGGTAAAGGATGCATTACGATAATATCGCTCTTTGCACTTTCCAGTGTGTTAGAATCTATGATGTAACTTCCCTTGACCTTTTCATACTCCTGTGAATCCGGGAATCTCTCCCTCTGTATCCTTGTAACATATACAACGTCAAGGTCATTCAAAATGTCATCCAACACTTCATGTTCTTCTATTTTGATCTTATTTTGTATCTCGAAGATCGATTCCTTCCTTATCTTCAACAAGGTCGGTGCGATCAGATGTATTTTAACACTGTAATTCGTTAAACCATAAATTAGTGAATACACAGTTCTACCATATTTAAGATCGCCAACAATTCCTATCTTCAACCCATCTATTCCACCCTTTTCTTTCCATATTGTATATAGATCCAGCATCGCCTGTGTTGGATGCTCTTCTGTTCCGCTTCCAGCATTTATGACTGGCTTTTGCGCAACTTCCGCAGCAAATCTACTCGATCCATCCAATGGATTTCTTAGCACTATCACATCGGAATACTGATCAATCACCCTAACAGTATCCTCCAAACTTTCTCCTTTCTCTATGGATGATGATTTCGCGTCTGCAATTCCAATAGAACTACCGCCTATAGATGCCATAGCGGCTTCAAAGCTTAACCTTGTTCTTGTGCTTGGCTCGAAGAAAATATACCCCAATATTCTTCCTCTGGCAAGCTCTCTTTTTTCGTTCTGATGCATACAACTTAATTTCTCTGTTGATTTGAACATAAAGTCCAGATCCTCTCTGCTGAACTCTTTTATCGAAACTACGTCCTTCCCATAGAAGTGATTCTTCATTACTCCAACTGCAATATGATTATAAACAGACATATACAAAGTATTCCCATGTCCGATCCTCAGCTTCTAGTCCGCAGAATCAAAGACGGCACTGTCATAGACCATATTGATGCTGGCACGGCTCTCATCGTTCTTAGGGCTCTCGATATTACTGGGAGAGTGGGCAATGTTATTACTGTAGCCTTGAACGTGCCAAGCAGCAAGCTCGAGAAGAAGGACATAATCAAAGTGGAGAATAAGTTCCTTGAATCTGAGGAGACCAATAAGCTCGCATTGCTGGCCCCAAAGGCTACCATTAACATAATACGGGGTTACAAAGTAATAGAAAAAAGAAAGGTCGGGCTTCCAATAGCATTCATTGACATATTCAAATGCTCAAACCAGAGATGTGTTACAAACAGCAAGGAAGCAGTCCAACCTATAATAGATGTCATAGATAAATTAGAACCAAGGTTAAAATGCAGATATTGTGCAAGAATTTTAAACATTAACGAATTGATCTACCAGTAATCTAGTTGAAGCTATTTATCAGCCGGACATGCTTTATGGCAGGTCATCTTTTGGCTTCGCTCTTGAAATAACGTTGATGCTTACTAAAGATTAAAATTCTGAACAGAGCGATGAACGGTTGGTAATTAGTGACACGAATTAGCATGCCGCATCGAATTTTTGGTTCAGTCAGGTCCTTCTCTGCAAAAGGCAAGATGCTTTCCAGAGATGTTATGCAGACACTTGCAGAATCCAAGAACATGGACGAACTCGTTACGCGGATAAAAAATACAATTTACCTTGATGTTATGTCCAAATTACAGAAACCGTACACGGCGGAAGGCGTTGAAACGGCTCTGAGGGAAGACCTTGTTAACTTCCACGCTAGCATGGCTAAGATAACTGGAGGCTCCGATGTGCTAAACGCTTACTTTGTGCGTTACATCATATGGAACCTTAAAATCATTTTAAAGGGCAAAGCATCGACCAAGTCTTACGAGGAGATCTCACGGCATGTTAACCTACGTGCAGAGGAACATGTCGGCAGGCGTGACATAGTTGTTAAAGCTCTGGTCGCAAAAGACCTTGACGAAGCTATTACCAGTTTAGCTGGTAGCGAATTTGGCGACGATGCGCAGTAAGCCACAAATATTTACAGAGAGAATGGAGACTTTAAAATATTTGATACGTTTCTTGATCATGTGTTTTACAGGGCACTTGCAAGGGGACTTGCAACATCAGGTAAGGAACATGGTGTGAAAGCAGTTGTTGTACCTGAAATAGATGCTTACAACGTTTTGAGCATTTTACGGGGTAAGTTCTGGGAACTTGATGAGAAACAGGCAAGGGAAATGGTAGTTGGAGCAACTTCTACAGTTACTAAGGATATAATTCAGAAGATGATAAATGCTGAAAATGTTAGCAGTGCCATAGCCGAACTTGGAAATACGGTATACAAGGACATAATACCACAGCCTACTAGTGATATAGAAGCAATCGCGCATCTTGAAGGGTCCTTTGAAAAGATATTATTGAGAAGATACCTAGGAGCATTCAGAACGATGTTCAGTTATGGCACAATGATCTCTGCCATAAAGCTAAAAATAATAGAGGTAAGAAACCTTGCA
>JAZFZF010000222.1:0-3159 GCA_036443875.1 Nitrososphaerales archaeon | reverse complement strand
TTGCTACAATTGAGGGAGTGAAACAAAACGAATAGTGGAATCCTCTTGATCTTTGCATTTGTTAGGAATGATTTAATCCAGTAAATTACACCGAAGAATATGTAGTGCAGCTATAGCATAAGAAATTCTATCTATGATAGAAGTGTTGACACCGGCAGGATCACTAACAGTATAAGAGCTCGTGTAATACCTGGGCGAAACGTTTCTTTCATTGGTCTTATATTATTGTTGTTTGTCAACACACGGTAAATTACACCTAGATCACCTTTGTTGGTATAGAAACTGTTCACGACCTGTGTACGACACGAACTATTTCGTTTCTTATCGACCTTCTCCTTAGTGAATTTTCCTCACCTGGATTATCCGTCCTCCATTAAGCACATTCTGCATGATATCGAGGTTGGTTTGAATACCAACATAGGCTCGGGGTCTCCACCAGTGTATATCCAACCAAACAGCCGTACTTCTCGTATGCTCAGCATCAAGGTACCGATTGCCATTCGTATAGTCCTGATAGGCAGGTAATTCAGACACGAGTATTTGATACCCAATGGATATGCTACCCCTATCCCGGTGAGTTGTTCGCTGCGGGTATATCCGAGTTCGGCGAAGTTAAAATCGCGTTTCGTCATGCATTAAAGACCTCGGCGAACCTATTTGGTGTCATTTCGCCCACTTTTTCGTGATACATGGCTAATTTGTAGTATATACGCTGTGAATAGGGTACCCTATAGCTAGACGAAAGGCAATAGGGGAGGTAATCGAGTATGTATTTGCCATGCGGCTCCAATTCGTTGAGGACCCTGTCGACTCGCTTCATTTGTGTAATATCCATTGCTGCTTGCATCTCTATCATACGAAAATTGCCCCCTACAAGGCAGGATGTAGTATTTGCATTGGTTCCTCAGTTGGTAACAGAGTTCGATCAAGTTCTTCCTCTTGGTCAAAATGGTCCCACCTCTCCGCATGTTGTAATAATCCTAGTCTCTTGGAATGACACAATTGCGATTTCTCCTAGGGAGCCCACCCGCTCGCCTCTATTTACAGCTCATCGCCTATACGCTATTCTAAAATAATGGCGTCCTGATGTGCCTCTAACGCGTCCTACAATTATTATTTTGGTTATTCAAGCGGAAGATCAAATAATACCATATTTCGTCTAATTCTTGAGATGTAAGAGATTTATGGAGAGAAAATTATTACATTAGCATGCATGAGAAACAGGTAAGAAGTATATTAAGTCAGTTGGGATTATATCTAAGAAAGAAATCTGAGGAAGAACTTTCAACAAGGTTTCCAGCCTCTGAGTGGATGAGCGCATGGGAGACTAGGAGCAGTGATGGCGTTAACATAGTTCTCGCTATACTACTTACAGAGGATGAGAAGGATGCTACCTTGTTAAGGCACAAAATGAACGAGTTTGCGGCTGGAGCGAAGATAGAGTTCAAAGGTCTCTATGAAATGGAAAAAGAATGAGTTTCAACGCGGCGTGAGATTATGTTAATTGTATCTAATGACTTGAACCAAGACCACCGGGAATAAATTGTTGGTTTAGTCTAAGGGGTGATAGCAACAACTTCTATGTATGAATGGAATCGACAAACCTAAAAACACCTCTACAGTACAATGATGGTAGGGTGAGTTCCATGCTAGAAGACCCGATCAAGAGAATGAAAAATGACCTTGAGGAGTTGGTCAAACACGAAGAGAGACTTGATGTGGCTTGGAAGGCCTATGAGAAACTCAACGTAGATTCCTTACAAGTAGAAGAATACAAGTCGCTAAAACTTGCTACAAAGTACACTCTTCAAGCTTTTACAGAGCTTTTACGAGTTCAGATCCAAATGATCGGCAAGATATCACCAAAAATTGCTAATGATATAGAAACTGATTTGAACAAATGGCAGAAGAAAGCGGCCAAAGAAATTGAAGGGGGTGTATTACATGAAGCAGCTGAGCCTTACACTGCTATTGCGGATATAAGGAATAAAGTTCTACTCGTGCACCGAGTGGTTCAGGACACAGTAGAGACATTCGAGGAACATTTAAGAGGATATGAGCCTAATCTCTAAACATTTCATCTCCTTATAACTTCGGACAGTAACTGATAGTAATTTTGTATATATTGTAAACCTAGTGTTTTAGATAGCATATTCATATCTCTACTATATGCCAATATGTATACTTTGTAAAAGAGACTTCAAGGATGTCGACAAACTGATCTGTCATTTCTTCGGAGATCACGATCTGGATACAAAACAGGTCAGGAGCACTCAGAAAGATTGCGTGCTCACCGTAGCTAAATGACCTATAACAAAACCACTCCTATCCAATTGTCCCCTTGTGGTGTAAGAATTTCCCTATAATTTTCTGGGTTTAGTCTTTATCAAGGATACCCAACTTTAATACTTCCACTCCTCCCTTTTCCAACGCATCAGCAAAGCCATTCAGACCAACCGAATCGCCCGCTAGATGACCGAGTATAGCAATATTGCCCTTCGATTTATCTACCTTCAATCTTGCAAGGTCTTCACCACTTACGTGGAGATAGATCACTGTCGATATACCATGATCAAAGTATGCCTTTGCAACATGATAGCCGCCATTGGTACCAGCCGCAATTACCAAAGCATATTTACCGACTTTGTTGGACGTATTGCCATATGGAACTTGTACTTTTGTTGCTGAATTTCTGAATTCAGGTATCTTTTCTACAGCTGCTCTTATGTCAGAAACCTTCTCTATATTGCTTGATTTCAACTTAGCGAGTATTGTTCGTCTCATTAATTCATCACATGGCAAATGTATGTTTACCAATGGCATCTCGAGCTTTTCAGCTGCTGCAACTGTATGTGTATATATTCTTGTATGCGATCTCAGCGCAACTTGCTCTTTCAGTTTACTTACAGCATCCTCTGCAATATGCCTCGGTACGCCATACTCTAGCATATAGTCAACATGTCTGTCGAAAACCAGGTGGAAGTTCAGTAATGCTTTGCCTATAGGATGATGTGTTATGACAGCGTCGCATTCTAAATTCTTTGCAAGTATCAACACTGCGGGATCCACATCTACACACAACAATACCTTTCTGACGTTCTTGCCAGAAACATGTATTGCACTGTCAGAAGGTATGTTCTTCATATCGGTAAGTTTCAG
>JAZFZF010000221.1:0-2390 GCA_036443875.1 Nitrososphaerales archaeon | reverse complement strand
ATAGCCAATCAATTCTATAATAACATCGAACATTGGAAATTCTTCGGCATGTTTTCTACAGTTCACTCTTTTTCTATGTCCGGTCTCTTCATAAACAGTTACTTGTGATTCAAAAACATTGTTCCTTGGAGCTACGTTTAGGCATCTATTAAAATTTGATGAATTATGACATGTGCACTCGAAAATTATATATTATGTGTTTTGATAGATAATAATTATAGTTCTGGTCCAATTTATAATATTTATTACTACTACATAAAACAATAAAAGAATTTAGTAATACTAAACTTTATCTTAGAGATACTTATGTATTGTATTGTAGAGGAGCATTCCTGATGGGTATTGTCAAGGCATTGAAGTGTAGAGAGTGTGGTATGGAATATGATCAGAAGTTAAAGTATATTTGTGACGAATGCTTCGGGCCGTTGGATGTTGTCTATGAAAGTATCAAAGTTAACCGCGAGACTTTTGCCTTGAGGGAGAAAACTTACTGGCGTTATTTTGAACTTTTGCCTATTCATGATAAATCAAATATAGTGAGTCTCGATGCTGGCTTTACACCATTACAAAAGGCTGACAGATTAGCGAGTGTGTTGGGTTTAAAGAATCTATATATAAAAAATGACAGTATGAATCCAACATTTTCTTTCAAGGATAGACCAGCTGGCGTAGCAATTTCCAAAGCCAAGGAACTTAAATTAAAGACCGTTGGTTGCGCATCTACCGGCAATCTGGCTAGTGCAGCTGCGGCACATGCTGCTAGAGCCAATATGGAATGTTATATTTTTGCGCCGAGTGATATAGAACGAGCTAAAATATCGCAAACTTTAGCATATAGCGCTGAATACATAGGCGTCGATGGAACGTATGATGATGCCAACAGACTAGCAACACAGGTAGCCGATAGCAAGGGTATAGGTGTAGTTAATGTTAACATGCGTCCCTATTACGTTGAAGGTTCCAAAACACTTGCACTTGAGGTAGCGGAGCAGTTATCTTGGAACACCCCCGATCACTTGGTGATCCCAGTCGCAAGTGGAGCAATGCTTCACTCTATCTGTCAGGGGTTTGAAGAGCTACATGAGTTGGGCTTGCTGAACGGGATCTCAAACCTGAAGGTTACAGCGGCGCAGGGAAAAGGATGTGCTCCCATAGTTGATGCTTTCAAGCGTAACAGTGAGGAGATCATACCAGTAGAGCATCCTGATACCATAGCAAAAAGCCTAGCCATAGGTGATCCTGGAGATGGATTGTATGCTTTACGAAAGATCAAAGAGCATAATGGCTTTGCGGAAGATGTGAGTGATAAAGAGATAATCAATGCAATTATTCTGTTGGCAAAAACCGAGGGTATATTCACAGAGCCTGCTGGTGGTGTTGCAGTAGCTGTGTTGAAGAAACTTGTAGAAGAGGGTAAGATAGACAGAAATGAATCAATAATATGCTATGTAACAGGCAATGGTCTGAAGACAACAGAAGCTATAGTTGATATGATACCCGAACCAAAGATTGTCAAACCCGATATTGCGCAGGTGTCAGCGGTAGTAAGGTGATATGATGGCAAAGGTTGAGTTCATGATACCATCGGTTTTGAACAAAGGAGAAGGTGAGAAGAAGGTTAGCGTAGATGCAAGCACATTGCAGAACGCAATAAATTCGATAGCATCTATATTTGGGGAAGAATTCACGAGACGAATTCTCGATGCAAATGGCAAACCACGGTCATTGATCAATATTTACGTTAACGGCAAAAACATGCGCTTTACAGGGGGCATGGAAACCTTACTGAAGGATGGTGATCAGATAGTTATCCTACCTGCAGTTGCGGGTGGTTCAGATTTTAACAATCATGAACTTGAAAGGTATTCAAGGCAGATAATGCTGGAAGGCATTGGTTATGATGGTCAATTGAAATTAAGAGATGCCAGAGTATGCGTTGTAGGTGTTGGTGGTTTAGGAACTCCAGCCGTGTCTCAATTGACGGCAATGGGCATCGGTCATTTGAGGATAATAGATAGGGATGTTGTGGAGTTATCGAATTTTCATAGACAGACATTATACAGTGATTCAGACATTGGCCAAGTAAAGGTAGAGGCGGCTGCCAAGAAGCTAAAGGCAATGAATCCTAATGTCGATATCGAGCCAATGCCTGTTTCAGTTAACGAGTATACAGCTCTAAAAATCGTTGAAGATTGCGATGTGGTTATCGATGGATTGGATAGCGTAATGGCAAGGTATGCGCTCAACGATGCATGCTTGCGGTTAAAGATACCTTATGTTTACGGTGGTGCAATTGGATTGTTAGGATCTGCTTGCACGATAATTCCGAATGAAACAGCATGTCTGCGCTGTATATTTCCGAGTCTGGTAGATGACGACATGCCTACATG
>JAZFZF010000220.1:0-8955 GCA_036443875.1 Nitrososphaerales archaeon | reverse complement strand
ATATCTTTTCTTGAATGGCTCGCCAACTGGAAGGATGGAAGCAGGCCAATTCTGCTTGCTGGTCCTCCTGGGACCGGAAAAACAACACTTGTGAAGGCAGCAGTGAACGAACTTGGTTACGATGTAGTTGAACTCAATGCCAGCGATGTCAGAACCAAAGATAAACTGCAGTCGATAATACCCTCATTGCTGAGCAATGCAAGCGTTCTTGGCAAAAAAACATTATTGTTTCTTGACGAGGTGGATGGCATGAGTGCTAGAGGCGATCGGGGTGGCTTTACAACACTGATATCGCTGCTGAAGGATCCTACAGTACCAATTGTACTTGCTGCAAATGCTGAAGTTGGAGAACAGATCAAAGAGCTGAACCGCGTAGCTACTATGATAAAGTTCAAGCGTATACCTCCACGGTTACTTGCACTCTACCTTGATGAAGTATTGAAGATTGAGGATGCAAAGGTAAGTATTGGAGACAAAATGCGGTTGATCAACGTAAGCAACGGCGATGTGCGAACACTGCTGAACGAGGCCCAGTCACTTGCAAATGCAGGATTTTCAAACAGTTTTCACCCATCGAACTTTTCAATAGATATTGGTAGAGCAATGACAGACTTCTTCTCCAAAGATAGGATTGAAGACGCTCTAGACGCGCTGAAGAGGAGCAAGGGATTCTATAACGATCCTAGATTTGCTGGTTACGATACAGAAAAGAGAAGAACCGACAAGCTGGCAGCGTTATTTTCAAGCATAGTAAACAGCAATGTTGATGTGGAAAGGATGGCAGAGTTGTTGAACGCACTTGCATATGCGGACGTTATGATCGGTCGGATGGGTAGAACCAGGCAGTGGAGGTTGCTGCGATACATAGATGCCATACTTACGTACAAACTGTTTAAGGAAAGTCGTGGCTTAACATATAACCAATACGAGATTCCATTTGTACTGATGAATAGGGTATTCAGAGAGGCAAGGCTGATCAGGACAATCATCACAATACTAGCAAAAAGTACACATGTATCCAAGAGACGAGCAGCAAAGTATTTGCCGTATCTGCTTTACATACTTGCAAGATCGAGGATCGATCTAGACGAATTCTTGTCAACAAACAGCATGCCCTCTGCATTGAAAGAGTTGATCAAGGGCGAGATGGAGAAGTTAGTTAGGGTGGGCAAGAAATGATAAGGATATTGCTGGGCAATTGGTTCAACCTGCCAAGGGTTGGGTCGGAAGTATTTTCGAAACTCATGCGTCAGGCAAGATTGAGATATGATAGGGAGAAGGGAATGTTCTTGGTAGAGCCAGAAACCAATATTTCCATTTTAACAGCAATTCTTAAAGATGCCTTGAAGGACGAAGTCGTGATAGAGCTTCCCTGCTTTGTGTGTGAAAAGAGCGCTGGTTGTGGGGATTGCGAGTACTTGGACATTTGTGACAGAACCATTGTATCAAATCAGTGTATGTGCAAAGAATGCTTTGAGAAGAAGGAAGCTTACGAGCGCTACTGCGACACTCTCTCTCAGAAATTGGGCGTAGCAAAGGTTAAAATCTGATTCAAGTGGCGGCTTGATAGGTAGAGATGGCCACTCTATATGAGGACAATATTAGAAAGTTGTTGGACGAGAAGAAGCGGAAACTAGAAGAACTGAAAAAGGATCCTGATGTATCTGGAAATGAAATAGAGAAGCTTGAAGAGGAAGTACGTATCCTGATTATGCTATACGAGAACTACAATATTGGCATGGGTGTGTTTAGACGTGTAAAGGGAACCAGAGAACAGAAATACTGACAAATTATTTTTATGAAACCTACACGTCACTTATATATCTCAATACGGTTTTATTTATTACAATGCATGACGAGAAGATCAAGAAATTATCTCAGGTAGATAAAAGTGCGGAAATTGGTGGAGGTGAGGAAAGGATCAAGGCGCAGCATAGTAAAGGAAAGCTTACTGCTAGAGAGAGGATCGCTTTACTATCGGATGCCGGTACGTTCGTTGAGATCGATAAGCTTGTTGCCACCCGCTCACATGACTTTGATCTTGATAAGAAGAAATTCCATGGTGATGGCGTAATAACTGGCTACGGAACTATTCACGGGAAACAAGTCTTCATGTATGCACAAGACTTTACGGTTCTGGGTGGCTCCTTGGGCGAAATGTCGGGCAAGAAAATAGCCAAAGTTATGGATCATGCAACTAAGGTAGGATGCCCCATCATTGGCATGATTGATTCAGGGGGTGCGAGAATTCAGGAAGGTGTAATGAGCCTCTCTGGGTACGGTGAAATATTTTACCGCAATACTTTAGCGTCTGGCGTTGTCCCACAACTAACTCTTTGTTTGGGACCATGCGCTGGTGGCGCAGTTTATTCGCCAGCACTTACAGATTTTGTGATAATGGTAGATAAAATAACTCATATGTTCGTTACTGGGCCTGAAGTAGTTAAAACAGCCTTAGGAGAAGATGTTACTTTCGAGGAGCTTGGAGGTGCATACACTCATGGCAAATACAGCGGTGTGGCGCACTTCGTGGCCAAGGACGAATACGAATGCATGGATATTGTAAAGAAACTGCTATCATACCTACCGCAAAACAATACGGAAGATCCTCCAATAGTACCTTCTACAGATGACACCAACAGAACCGACAGCAAGTTAGCTACCGTTGTACCAGAGAGTCCTTATGAACCATATGATATAAAAGAAATAATAACATCTATACTTGATAGCTTCGAATTCTTCGAAGTTCACGAATTATGGGCTACAAGCATTGTAGTAGGTTTTGGTCGATTGAATGGTAGAACGATTGGAATAGTCGCAAACCAGCCTTTGCATCTAGCTGGTTCGTTGGACATCGATTCCTCCAACAAGGCAGCTCGCTTCATACGAACTTGCGACTGCTTCAACATTCCAGTTGTGTCTATAATTGATACACCAGGTTACCTTCCGGGTTTGGAACAAGAACAGCATGGTATTATACGGCAAGGAAGCAAGTTGCTTTTTGCTTACTGTGAGGCCACAGTTCCAAAACTTGCTGTTGTCGTCGGCAAGGCGTACGGCGGTGCTTACATCGCTATGAGCAGCAAACATTTGAGATCAGACATTAACTACGCATGGCCAACTGCTGAGATTGCTGTTCTAGGCCCAGAAGCAGCTATCAATATAATATTCAGAAAGGAAATTACCGAAAGTAAGGATCCAGAACCCTTCAGGAAGAAGCTAATAAAAGAATACAGGGACAAATTTGCAAACCCATACATTGCTGCAGAGCAGGGGTTCGTTGATGCTATAATAGATCCAATCGAGACGAGGCCAATGCTGATAAGGGCACTTGAGACCCTTGCTAACAAGAGAGAGTCCAGACCGCCAAAGAAGCACGGGAACATAAACCTCTGATGAAAATGATCAACAAGATTCTCATAGCAAATAGGGGAGAAATAGCAGTAAGGGTAGTTAGAGCGTGCCGAGAACTTGGGATAATGAGCACAGCAGTATATTCTGACGAAGATATACAGGCTATGCATGTTCGAGTTGCAGACGAAGCGTATCATATAGGTCCACCAAGTCCACGTGAAAGTTATCTTAGAATTGATAAGATAATAGATGTTGCCAAGAAAAGCGGTGCAGATGCCATACACCCAGGTTATGGCTTCTTATCAGAAAATTCTGAATTTGCAGATGCGTGTGAAAAGGCTGGCATTATTTTCATCGGGCCAACGAGTGAAACACTGGAACTTGCTGGAGACAAGATGTATTGCAAGGCTGTAATGAAGAAAGCTGGCGTGCCAGTTGTTCCCGGAAGTGAGGGCACCCTTGAAGAGGTTGAAGAAGCACTTGACATTGCAGATGAAATCGGTTATCCAGTTTTGCTGAAATCAGCGTATGGAGGAGGTGGAAGGGGTATTAGATTGGCAAATGAGGAGAAGCAGCTCAGACAGGAATTCGAAATGGCCGCAATGGAGTCTAAAAACGCTTTCGGGAGATCAGCACTTTACATAGAAAAATACCTCCAGAAGTTAAGGCATATAGAGTTTCAATTGATAAGAGATTCTCAAGGAAATTCCATGCATCTATTTGAACGAGAGTGTTCGATACAGAGAAGACACCAGAAGTTAATTGAAATGTCACCGTCTCCCATAGTAGATCCGGAAACAAGAAATAGAGTTGGGACTATTGCAACAAAAGCTGCAGATCTTGCCAACTATCTTAATGCTGGAACCGCTGAATTTTTGCGGGATGATAATGATGGAAACTTTTATTTCATTGAAATCAATTCTAGGTTGCAGGTAGAGCACCCCGTTACAGAGTTGGTTACTGGAATAGATCTGGTTAAATTACAGATACATATAGCATCAGGTAAGCCCATACCGTTTAAACAGAGCGATTTGAAACTTAATGGGTGTGCAATAGAGTGCAGAATCAATGCAGAAGATCCGCTGAATGATTTCGCACCCTCATCTGGCCCCGTTCCAAGTTGTACTATACCAAACGGTCCTGGAATCAGAGTTGATACGTATCTGTTCCCAAGTTGCACGGTATCAGGCTATTACGATTCTCTAGTTGCAAAACTGCTCGCATGGGGTATAGACTTTGATGAGGCAAGGCGTAGAATGAGAAATGGATTGAATGAATTTTACATAGAAGGTATACAGACTACGATCCCATTATACAAAACAATAATGGATGACCCGACATTTATTGTTGGGGATTTGTCTACAGATTATCTGGACAGACTCAGGATATTTGATAAGCTCGAGACGGTAGCAAAGGATGACGCGAAAAAGAATACTAATGCTATAATTGCTACAGCACTATTGCATTCTGTCTTGATAAAAAGGGGAACAGACCCTCTACAAAACGCAAATAAGCGATCGAGGTGGAAAGAAGATAGGTTCGGGCGGAGCTTTAGTTATGGAATTTAAAATCGAGGATCTGGCGCTTACAATCAATGCTGAGGTAGTAAGAAGAGTTAGTCCTGACGAAATAGTCATCAAGATAGGAGAGCAGGAACATAGATTGCATGTATTATGCTGCAGTGCAGATAAGATTGAATTTATGCTGGACAATTCTTATCATCATGCAAAATACATGCATGTTAACAGCACAGATATGTGTTTGGAAGTTGATGGAAATCCAGTTACTGTTAGCCAATTTGCTGAATTGCGTGCTATCGCAAAGTCGTCTGGAGGACCGTCAGCAACTTCTACTCGAAGATTCCTTACAAGTTCTATTCCCGGCAGGGTAGTGTCCGTAGTTGCAAGACTAGAAGCAGATGTAAAGAAGGGCGATGTAGTAGTTGTACTAGAATCTATGAAGATGCAGGTGGCAATAAAGGCGCACAAGGATGGAAAGGTAAAGGAACTCAAGGTTAAGGAAGGTTCTAGCATTTCAAGAAACGATGTAGTTGCTTTGATAGAATGAAAGGTGCCAGAGCTATGGTATTGAATTCAAAAACGTATCCTGGTTTCATTAGGCGATGAAAGATGAGTTTGGATAGCCTAGTAGATAAAGCCCGCAAGATATTATCGCAAAACTGGAACGGTAACTTTACCATTCCATCCCCTTCACTTTATCCCCATCTGTGGAGCTGGGACTCTGCGTTTGTAGCAATAGGCAATTCCTATTATGATATTAAAAGATCAATGAAAGAGCTGGAATTTCTCTTTGACGCCCAATGGAAGAACGGAATGGTACCTCATATAGTGTTCAATGAAAAGGCTTCCACATACTTTCCGTCGCCTGAATTCTATGATGTTCAACGATCACATGATGCACCCAAACATGTGAAGACATCTGGGATGACACAACCACCAGTACATGCGATAGCAAGCTACTATGTTCATGCAAATGCAAATGATAAGGAAGAAGCGAAGGCGTTTCTTGAGAGAATATTTCCTAAATTAATTGCATTTCACGACTATCTCTTGACTGTAAGGGATCCGGAGAACTCTGGCGCTATAACTATAATGCATCCATGGGAGTCAGGCATGGACAACTCACCTATCTGGGATGATGCCCTTGAGAGGCTTGTGATAACCGAACTTCCAGATTACGAGAGGAAGGACCTTGCAAATGTCTCTGATCCAAGTGAAAGACCAGACAATGCAACATATGATAAATTCATCTTTCTCTTGCATCTAATGAGGAAGAATAATTATGATCACAAATCTATGTATAAGAACTATCCATTCAAGATCAAGGGCGTCGGCTTCACAAGCATACTGTATGCTGCAAACAAGTATCTACTAAAAATAGCTGAGATCATTTCTGCAGATACAAAAAAGATCGAGGATTGGCAGGATAGAATAAAGAGCAATTTCTCCAAGAATTTCTGTCAGAGTCCTGGAAAGGATCCTCTATGCTACAATTATGACATAATGGTAAAGAAGTTCGTAATCAAGCAGGCTGTTGCCAGCATGCTTCCCTTATACGCAGGATTGCTCTCCGGAAAACAAGCTGGAGCATTTGTCAAGTTATTGGGCAACGCTAGGTTCTGCGGTACCAGCTGTCATGTAGAAAGTGTGCCAAGCATAGCCCTAGATGAGGATAAGTTCTCACCAAAAACTTACTGGCGCGGACCCGTATGGGTTAATCCGAACTGGATGATATACTATGGATTACTCAAATATGGATATAGAGAGAAGGCGGAGCAGATAAAGAAAGGTATAATAGAACTCGTAAGCGAGCACGGATTTCGGGAGTATTTCGATCCTCACACAGGAGAGGGTTATGGTGCAAAGGATTTCTCCTGGACCGCAGCATTGTTAGTAGACCTCATAAATGACAGAGGTTTTGGAATTCCACCCGATTAGATTAGCTTAAATTGCAATCGTTTGCGTCATGAGGTTGACTCGGTGGATCTAACTTCCACTATTTAACTTCCATAGACGATCCACCAGTGGCTGTTTCAAATTGGAGTTATTGACTATCTTTCATCGGTAATTGTTGGAGGTATGTTATAAGCAGTTGCAAAACCGTGTGTGTTTACCACCATTAAAGTTATTACCCTACAAATATCAAAGTTATTTTTGAGTGTAATCGAAATGAAGTACCCAAAGAACCTTCGACAAATGAGAAGAACCAAGATAGTATGTACCATAGGTCCTGCCACAAGCTCAGCAAGCATGATAGAAAAACTAGCAAAGGCAGGAATGGATTGTGCGAGATTGAACTTTTCACATGGAACACATCTTGAACATTTACAGGCTATTAACTTGATTAGAAAGGTATCTAAAAAAATCGGACGAGAAATAGCTGTAATACAGGATCTACCCGGTGCCAAGATCAGAGTAGGAAAATTAGAAAACGGGTCTATCTATCTAAAGAAGGGTTCATTCTTATCACTAACTACACAAGATATTGTTGGTGACGAAGAGAAAATTCCAATTAGGTATGATGATCTGCCCAGATATATCAATAAGGGCTCTACAATATTTTTGTCTGATGGTTCAATAAGACTAAAAGTTTTGGAATCAACTACTACTGAAATAAAATGCAAGGTCGAGATTGGGGGGGGGTTGTCGTCAGGAAAAGGTGTGAACATTCCGCACTTCAAGCATCATGATTTTGAAACATTTACAGAACTAGATAAGGAAAACCTAGAATTCGGTCTAAAAAATGATGTGGATCTAATTGCGATATCTTTCGTTAGACGAGCCAGTGATATTCAAGACGTACGAGAATTCGTAAGGAGAAAGAATAATGACTGTGCCATTATAGCAAAGATAGAAAATGAAGACGCAGTAGATAATATAGAAAGTATCATTCAGGCATCGGACGCAATAATGGTTGCAAGAGGGGATTTGGGAGCTGAGATTACCATCGAGCAAGTACCGATAATACAAAAGTTGATAATATCGCATTGTAAGAGAATGGCAGTACCTGTAATTACAGCGACCCAGATGCTAGAGTCGATGGTGAACAATTCTAGTCCTACAATTGCTGAGGTTGCGGATATAGCAACCGCAATAAACGATGGGACGGATGCTGTGATGCTTTCTGATGAAACTACAGTGGGGAAGCATCCAGTAGATTGCGTTGACGTGCTTCATCGGGTATCCTTGACCGTAGAGGAAAAGATGTTTAGTAATGCAAAACATGTAGTAAATAGTGATTTTTTACACGAGGATATCAGAGATGCAGTAAGTGTAGCTGCAAATCAAATTTCTCTTGACATAGATTCAAAGCTAGTTGTATCCCCAACAATTGCTGGAGTTATGCCGACAAAGATTTCGAGGTTCAGACCCAAGGCAACCATAATAGCACTAACAGATAATCAAAAGACACTCAGGAAACTAATGATGGTCTGGGGAGTATACCCAATTCTGATAAAAAGAACACAAAACCTAACCAAGCTTCTTGACACCTCAGTTAGCATGTTGTTTAAGGAAAAGCTTGTCAAGCACGGTGACAAGATCGTGATAGTCTGTGATAATGTTGAGTTGTCAAAACAGATGGGGAAGCTCTTGTTTGTAGTAGAAACCAGATGATAATTGCACCAAGGAGGTATCCAGGCTACTCATTCGTGTTTCCATATGGCATGAGGTGATCTGCTCCATGTTTGTCTGAATAATCAATTTACATTTTTGGCTGTGTATACATCTCCACCAAATCTAGAACCCTATACACCATCCCGGGTTGCACAAAAACATCTACACCTAATTCAGTAGCAATATGTAAATCGGCATAGGTCATTAAGATCAATGCTACGATACAAGCCAGTCAATTATCAATTGTAATTGATTGCTTGTAATTGTGATTTTTATTGGCCCAAGGGGTGATTGAGATTCTTCCTCGCATATAGATACTATACCTGCATAAGCTGCCTGTTTATTCAGGTAGAACCATGTAGAATTTGCAATTGTGTTCTCTCCTAAGACCCTCCTCAATACTCCAAGTATTGCTCGTGATCTTGCATGAACGTAAACTTTGTGTAAAGATTCTGAATTTCTTGAC
>JAZFZF010000219.1:0-4099 GCA_036443875.1 Nitrososphaerales archaeon | reverse complement strand
AACTCCTTCGCTCTTTTATCGGCTTCTTTTAACTTATCATGAAGGTCGTCTATCTCACTCTTTCTGTACTTGTCAAATCCGATCAATAAGGCACCATCGATTGGTTTCGGTTCGCCATTCTTCAAATAATACGCATAATCCAAATTATGAAATACATATGACACAGGCACACCTCTTGTTCTGGTTACATCATGTTCACCTAACACGAAAAATGTCTTAATATTTTGCTCCTTCAGCTTTTTCAACATATTACCAAGCTTCACTATTGCCTCTCCATGTGGTTTTGGCATGTGGAAAAGATCACCAGCAAGTATAACGAAATTCACTCCTTCCTTTATAGAAGTATTTATTGCCTGATCAAATGCGTCATAAACATCATCCTCTCTCTCTGCCAAATTGAATTGAGAATATCCTAAGTGCATGTCAGATATATGAGCAATTAACATACATCATCAGTCTTTCAGGTATCCTTTTTTAATCATTGCCTGCGTCGATTCCTTTGTGGCTTCTTTTATCTTATTGAACATCTTCCATTCCTGAACAGCATGTTGATCTAAACCGATCTTCTTTTCCATCACCTCTTCCGCATGCACAAAGGTCAGAAGGTTCACCCATAGACCAACAAGAACAGCGTCACCAGGATTCAATGATGGTAGTTGCTCTATGAGATCCTTGCCAAGCGCTTCACTTGCAGCAGACACTTGTGCTAGATCGTCCTGCTGTACCATCTTCATGATGGCAAGTGAGCCCATCTGGCTCAATACGTTAGTATCTATACCTCTAGGTCTCTGTGAAACTATTACTAATCCCAACCCGAATTTTCTGCCTTCACGAGCAATCTTTGCAGCATAGTACCTGGTTTCTGTCTTTTCGTCCTTTGGTATGAAAACATGTGCTTCCTCTATCACAACCAGAACCGGTGTGGGAAATCTTATTGGTGTCTTGCTCCCAATCTCTCCCTTTTTTGCTCTAGTAGCCTTCTTCCTGTCGTCGAGGAGTTCTTCAAGGTAGAATCTTACAGCTATATCTGCTTGCCTGTCAGTAAGTTCTATTAGATTAAGAACATTCACCTTACCATTTTTAATCAGGGCTGTAGGATCGCTCAAACTTGGATCCAATATTCTCTTGAAGCGTCTTATGGCATCATCAATCTTGTCTTCTACTCGTTCAGAAGCTTCCTTGTAATTTTTTTCAGTAGCACACGCTGCCACATTTACAATAAGAGTTTCCCAAAAATCATCACCTTTTTTAGCTTTCACCTCATTTGTAAATGCCTTGCGTAATACATGCATCTGATTTGTAGCTGACTGCCTTACCTCTATAACATCTGCAAATTTTTCGAAATTTAAGAGACGTGGATTTATCTTTGCGTCCATGATATTTATGTCATTGAGTTGCAGTGTCGAATAATCATCATGATAATCGAAGATCACCATAGTTCCGCCAATTTCAGCCATTTTTTTTGCGATCAATGATACAAGATTGCTCTTGCCCATTCCGGTCATTGCCAGAATTGACAAATGTCGCGAAACGATCTTGTCTATGTTAACTCTTGCTTCAACATTGCTATTTCTTAATAACGATCCTATTCTTACCCATTCATCATCTGTAGGTGCGAATATAGTTCCTAGGTCATCCTGAGTAGCTTCCAAAACATTTGTGCCAGGTAATGGAGGTACGTCAGGGATTATCGCTCTGCCCTTCTTCAGATGGTCCAAATAACCGAGTATTCGCACCCAGGCCCTGTAGCTCTTGTCCCTTGTATTGGCATCAGCAATCACTTTGCTTTCAAGCGCTTCTGTATAATTCCTTATGTTCTTGCCCAAAGCATCACTTAAAGTCATGGATCTTTCTATAAGTCCTAGGATCTTTCCATTGCCGTCATCAAGTATTACATATTCTCCCGTACTTACAGGTCTCCTACCCTCGAACATCACCTCGTAAGTTTTCGATTCACCAACAACAATCCCAATTTCTCGCATAAGTCCCCTAAACAAGAACAACCACAAGTATAAAAGAATAGTTTAGACCATTTGGAGTAATGTAACGATAACTTCAAAGAGGGTTTGCAGATGAAAACAGTTCAGGCCCTACTGTTTGAAAAGTTTAACATTGAAATTGCTTGAATACACTGAACAAAACTTTGCTTATCTTAATACTTCCCTTGCACTTATCTCGTTCTTGAGTCCGTAAATGCTTACTAGTCTTTTAACGTCAGCATCAGTTATTACAGCAGTGTTGTGTGCGGTCTTCAAGACATAAGGGTAGCCAGAAACACTTTGAAATGCAATCTGATCAATCGTTCTTTGAACATCGGTTTCATCAACTTCCTTGGGAAATTCCAATTTTATCAACGGTGTGTAGTCACTTAGTCGTGCAAAGACAACAGTGACAGGCCTTCCACACTTCTCTTCGTAACGTGTTATATGATATGGTCTGCTATAGCCAGCCTTATTGCTAATACAGTTGAAGTAGTAAATATCACCAACCTTACTATTCATACGATCAAAAATCTCTCTACTATCAGACGTTTTGGAAATAAAAATTATGTTCGAATGTTTATCTATCAGATCGAGAGCACTCCTTATAGCAGCACTAGAGGCTAAAATGAACCTGGCTATCAGTGAACCATCAATCAATACTAGATCTGAAGTGTCGGCTGCTTGGGCTGCTACTTCGGATTCCATCCACATCGATTTTGCTTCAAACTGCCGCTGATCTATTACCCTTATTTTACTCTCATATTTCTTAGCTATGATACTCCCATCGAGTCTTACACATACGGCATCTATAACATACAGATAGAAACCTTGGAAATTATGCTTGTTGTAACTGCTATCGACACCAACAAGCATACTACCCCTTGACAGAGGTTTGTATTCTTTCCACAATTCTTGTGCCTTTCCAAAAATATTCTTGTTCAAATCTAAAGAAATCCCAGCGATCTTATCTTCACGATTTTTTATAGCATCTAGGTATATGTCGTGAAGCATAAGCTAGCAATTAAAAACAGTCTTAAATTGTTTTGGCATATATTCATTACAATCTATTAGAGCAAGTTCTTGCTTCACCTTTAGTTGTGGAGACTCAAGGAAAGTATCCAAGTATATAACTCCCGTAATGAACAGTTCTGTATTGCTTTATGAGGAAATTTCTAACATCTCTACGGAATGTGAATCAAACTAAGTTCCAGAGCAACATGGTAAGTGTTTGTTTAATCATCACAAGTTATTTTATAATGTAAGTATAGTGTTATGACCGCAAGCTTCCACATATATCATGCAAACTTCTAGTGTATACATGACTAATTGGCGCAAGCCTAAAGACTAGAAACTTTACAATAGCAGATCGTCCATAATCTACCTTAGCCTATATGAAATATTGTAACGAGTTACACAGCTGCTTATTCTAACGCATTTCCTTGTACTCAAATGGCGGTATATTCATTGTCAGATACTCTTTGATCCTGAACTTGATGTCATCTGCAGTGAGGTCTTCCATGCTTGGAGAACCAATGTCAAAGATAACCCTATCTGGTTTGATCTCGACGTTCGTAACGACGAGATCAGCATATTGGTTAGTCAGTTCATTGACCCAGTACCTGGTTTCAGTTCCCTTTACATCTGAAACCTCTAACTCTATCCTTATTGGTTTGAACTTGGCTGTTCCAGAATAATCCTTGCCGCTCTCAATGTTATAATCCTGTATGCTTGCGCCATGGACTTGTTTTGCATGTGACAACAAGTCATTCTCCTTCCCAAACTTGTTATCACACTGATCACATTTGAACTTCTTTCCAAAAAGACCCATTAAATATACGATCTTAAAGTAGTATAAGAACTCTCTGGTTACATTGCTCCAGATCCACTTCTTTCCTTATAATATATGACTGCACCAGCAATCACTATTATTATGCCCGTCATCACAATGTACGTTGGCATCGCTATGGCAATCATAGGATCTGTGGTACCTGAATAAACCTCCCCTCCAAGTGCAGCAGCAATCCTGATCACATCCCTTGGCGAGGAGTTCTCAATGGTCATAACGTACACTCCATCCTCTTTGACATCAAAACTATCGATGAGGAATGGAGTACTAA
>JAZFZF010000218.1:0-4688 GCA_036443875.1 Nitrososphaerales archaeon | reverse complement strand
TAAAAGATCCTTTACCATGCATTTATGGAATTCTCCATATCCTTGCATGCCAACTATCTTGCTGTACCATGGATATCCGCCAAACAATTCATCTGCGCCTTGACCACTGAGCATGACTTTAAATCCGTCTTTATGTGCAAGTTCGACTGCAGCATAAACCGGTATTGCAACTTCAACCTGTCCAGCATTTGTATCCTCAATAACTTCAATTATTTTGGGTAGCATCGACTCAATATCAGATACTGTAAGTTCTTTTGATTTTAGATTCAATCCTAATTTATCCGCCACTTCATGTGCATACTTTAGGTCGTGCGAGCCTATTAGACCACTGGTGTAACAGCACAGGTCAGCAGAGCCAAGATCCTTTGCTATCTTTGCTATGAGAACACTATCTATTCCACCAGAGAAGATTATACCTACCTTCTCCAGATCCTCTATTCTCTTCTCAACTGATCTGTAGAGAACCTTCTTGTACATTTTGATTGCTGATTTCATGTCTGTTACATTTCTCCCCCTTGGGTGCACCGGTGCCTCTAGAAGTTTCTCGATCTTAGTCTTTCCAGCAGAGAAACGTACAGCAAAGCCTGGCATTACCCTATGAACGTTCTTCACACCTATCATCCATAATGCTTTCTTTTCTGATGCAAACGCTATACATTCATCATTCTCTCCGTAGTAGAGCTGCCTTATTCCGAGTTTATCTCTAACTATTATCACATTCTTCTCATCCTTCACTGCTATTGCATAGACTCCATCCAACCGTCTCAAAGCTCTCTTTACCGCTTTAAGCAGATCTCCATTGTAATATTCTTCGATCAGGTGCACGATCACTTCGCTATCAGTTTGCGTCCCAAAGTGATGCGAGCGTTCAAGTTCCTGCCTTAGTTTTTTGTAATTGTATATTTCACCATTGTGCTCAAGCAATATCTTCCCATTGCAACTCCTGAATGGCTGCAGACCACACATTCCTCCAACTATGGCAAGTCTTGTATGACCGATAGCGATATCACCATGAAACTGGTTCAATCCTAGCTCTGATAGTTTGTAGGAATGTGCTACGGAATTTTTGACTATGACTCCTGCACCATCAGGCCCCCTGTTAATCATACATGATAGCATATTCATAACGTGGGGCGTTACATCCTTCCCGACTTTACTCAATACACCTGATATACCACACATTCATTTTCTCAACTCACTAAAATTTCAAGGGTGAGAAACTCATCGAAAGCGATTCAGGATCATTCAATTCCTAATCATATGACTCTTCCAATCCATCCATTATAAGTTTTTATGATTGATATAGATCCATTCAGAGTAAAAAATTAGAAATATTGCATTATTTTCCGGAGATCTTGACTTTCTACTACAATTTTATTCCTCATTATCTTCTTATCCTTGGGATTAAATGCAATTCCTATCCCAGCTCTCTCAATCATACAGAGATCATTTCTGGTGTCACCTATTGCTATTGTATCTCTTAACTGAATATTCATGGATCTTGCTAATCTTTCGAGATGGAATCTCTTGCATACGGAGATCTTGCACCAGCAATTGATTTGTTCCCATCCCAATGGCATATTTACTTTGCCAGTAAGGAGACCATCTTTCAATTCCAATACATTAGCAACATTAAAGTCCATGTTGAATTTTTTAACTATATGATCAGTGGCTAGTGTGTAGCTGTCGCTTATTACACCAATTATATAATCACGTTTTTTGAATTCTTGAATTATTTCAGATGCCCCGTCCATGATAGATATGCCTTTTACAGCTTCGGTAACTTCACTAGCGTTTATGCCCTTCCACAATTGTGCTATCTCTGTTGATTTTTCATGACCATCGATATTCTTCACCATTATTTCCCTGATCTTGTCTGACACACCATACTTATCGCCTATAGCAAAAACTAATCTCCCGTTGATCAGGGTACCATCCATATCAAAGGCTACGAGTTTTTTGTTCAAGGTTATCTTGTTGGGTAAAACTCTGTCATCGTCGAAGACTTTTCTCTCAACATCTTTTCGAATGCGTGAATATCAAGAAATTTGAACGGACCTATCTTGTGTAGTTGTGGTGGCTCTTCCTCGAGACCCAAGTTCGCATTATTTCTCAACTCCATCAGTATTTTATCCTTTAATGGTTTGGGACAGATCGAACTGTTATATATTGAACTCAAGGAGCATAGAAGCATTTCCCGCAAATGTCCCTCTCCCTTCTCCTCATGAAAATGTGGGTTTCTAGTTTCCACTTGGAAAATCTCGACTCCTTTATCAAGGGCCTCGTTGGGAGCGTTCCTACTCAACCCTCCAAACTCCTCAAATATGTTCATCATTTCATATGGCTCAATTGCAAATCCTGACGTGTATGTAAGAAGTTCCGCCAGTTTCATGCTCATTGCATGCTCCCCAGAATTGCCTGTCTTGCAAATATCTGTTTCAAAACCTGTGTGATGCGATATCAGAGAATTTAGGTAATTATTGGTGTATTCAGATATTCGCCCCCATTTCGGGAAAGAAAGACCGCCAGCCTCTGATACTTTCGGTTTGTAAACCCAAGAAATTCTTGACATCGTATATGGTGTATTTGCCATTACAAAAGATGATGCAAAAATTTTCACATATTCGTTAACTGCTCCTGGAACGTAATTGTCTGCATCTATGAATCCAACATACTCCTTACCCACCATTTTAGCCAGCAACATACCAATGATCATCGATTCGCCCTTTCCACTTCTAACTGTACCATTATCGAGCATGTCACTGTATCCCAATTCCTTCAGTATCTCCCCCAATCCTGAATCTTTCTGATGAATTATTATGGAATTGCGGCCAACAAATTTATTATATTGCTGTACAGCATTTCTCTCCATCTTAAAGTTATCAACAGGACTACGATCGCTGTTAGACACTATTATGTTAAAACAGTCGTGTGGTATACCGCTTAGAACGCCTTCAAAGATCTTGAGTTTTTCATTCTTTATAGGTATTACAATTGCAAGATTGATCTCCATATTTTCTACTTCGTCTGTCTCTACTTTCCTGATCGTTTGTGGGGGTTGATATACCTCCTGCTTAGCTCCAGAGTCGAGTTCGTAAACCTTCTGCACAGAATTCAAACTTACAGCACCAAACCTTTCAGTGAATCTTGGTATCTCTAACTTCAATACAATGGAATAGCTTTTTTATCACATATAATGTTTTTCTACTTGCAAAATATTCTATATATTATCAAAGGTTAACCAATAACAAAATAAACTTTCTCGAAACAAACGTCTCACACCATTTTGACTTTCTCTCAAGCATTATCCAACTAATCATAAAGTGAATAATTACCAAACGAGATAAATCCGTGCGTTAGGGGAGACACTTTTTATTCCTTATCTATAAAAAGAGTCTCGCCTCGTAGGCACGGAATTGTGTCCCTTATCTTCATAATAATACATGTTATGATTAGTTGTAAATGGTTAAGATCATAATGAGACCATACCCGAAACGGTTTGATACAACTGTACCGGCAAAATTAAAATGTGGAATCCTAAATGATTGAAATACAGTGAAAAGTGAAAAAGCTACACCCAAACATATCTCTGCCCTAGAGGTAAAAAAATTATTAGAAAACGGTAAGGTTACAGTTGCCGATATCCGGGACAAAGAATCCTATCTGATTGCTAACATCCCTGATTCTATACATTTAAGTCAAGATAACCTAGAGGAATTCCTGAAGAATACAAATGCTGAAGAACCCCTATTAATATACTGCTATCATGGTTTTAACAGTATAAACGCAGCAGAATATTTTGTTAATCAGGGCTTTAAAAATGTATATAGTTTGGATGGTGGTTATTCAGAATATTCTAAGAAATCTAAAGGTAGACCTTGATGAACTGTATAAACTAGACAAACAGAATAATCTCATTGAAAATCCATAACCATGTAAGAATCAACTTTTCATAATACTTGAATAAATTCAAATTAGGCTCGTTTGTAGTATGATTACTTTGAAGGCCAGATTTAACGGAAAATGTGTAGAATGTAATGAACCAATCAAAGCGGGTAAAGAAATAGCAAAAAATTCTAAAGGTAATTGGGTTCACAAGTTTTGCTCTGATATTGAAGAAGAGTTACCCTGATTGAATTTACGCATAATGATTTCATAAAGTATTGACTTTCCTATTGATCTTAAGCATTATCCAACTAATCATAACGTGCGTTATTACGTAAATAAGGGACACAAATCCATGCGTGGAAGGGGGGGAAACTATTTTATCGATACGGAATACATTGTTTCAATCCTATGTTAGTCAGTTTCTAACGGTTACTTGGGTAGGCTGGTCAAGTCCTCATTCTCGGTTTCAATCCTATGATAGTTCTATTCCAACACGACATAGATTCTATTCGTAGAATCTTTTTGTAGAATTTTCTACGAGTAGTTTTCTACGAATAGAATCGAGAAGACCCTGTGTATAATTAAAATTATAATCGGGTATTAAAATACTCTTATGATGGTCTTAAAACGCTCTTCAACTATTCTCAAAATACTCTTCAAACTACTCTTCAAATGCTCTTCAATTACTCTCAAACTACTCTTAACATTTCTTAAGATTACATTAAAACGGTCTTAAATTACTCTTCAATCGCTCTCCAACTACTCTTTAACTACTCGGAAGACTGTTAAGATTGTCAAGA
>JAZFZF010000217.1:0-5331 GCA_036443875.1 Nitrososphaerales archaeon | reverse complement strand
GACGGGCAAACTGGTTTCGGTTGTTAAAGAGAAAGTTGAGAGAGATCCTGATCTCTTTATGGGTTTTGCCAGTATGAGTGAGAGTATCACAATGCAGGGACTCGAAGCAATAAAAGGCCAAGATTATGGAGAACTTGGCGCGCTTATGACGTTGAACCATTCTCTTCTACGTAAACTGGGTGTGTCAAGAACCATACTGGACAGATTGGTAGAAGTAGCGTTGAAGAATGAAGCGTTGGGCGCAAAGATAACTGGTGCCGGCGGCGGCGGATGTATCATAGCCTTAACTAACAAGCATTCTAAAAATAAGATAATGAAAGCAATGAAAAGATACGGAGTGTTTCTATCGAAAGTAGAACATAATGGTGTCCTTGTGGAGTAATTGTGATGAAACTTTAAATGTGTTCTAGAATGAGGAATGGCAAATGGGATTGGCCCTTCTAAAACTTGGGGGCTCAGTTGTTACATTCAAGCATAGACCCCTCACCATAAACAAAAATGCGATAGAAAGAATAAGCAAGAGCCTAAGCAAGGTGAAGATGCCATTAATAATAGTGCATGGCGGCGGTTCCTTTGGCCATTACTATTCGGTAAAGTATGATATGCATACGAAACCAGCAAGATATGACATACGCGGGGTGTCTACTGTGAAGAGCTCGATGGTTGAACTCAACAGTTACATAGTGAAGGTAATGGTGAAGAACAGACTCAATCCATATAGCGTATCGCCGTCATCACTGGTATATGGAGCCAAAGGTATCAAACGTAAGATCAATGAACTGAAGCTATTTGCAACATCTAACCTTATACCAGTAACATATGGTGATGTTTTGCACTATGTAGATCGTTCGTATTACATTCTTTCTGGTGACGTTCTGATGACCATGTTAGCGAAAGAATTGAGACCTGACGTTGTTGTATTTGCAATGAATGTGAACGGTGTTTACAGAGATATGAAGAGTAAAGAAGTTGTAAGGGAGATCAGTACAGCGAAGCAGACGAAGATCAACAGTGTACCTGCAGATGTGACGGGTGGAATTAGCAGGAAGATCAGGGAAGCGTTTAAGATAGCAAGGATGAGAGTAGACGTGTTAATGGTAAATGGATTGAAACCTGAGAGGATCGTTGCTGCTCTGAGGGACAAGTCGGTTGAAGGTACTATCGTAAAGGGTGCAACCCAGTGACTGAACAGTCAGATATCGATATAATTAAGCAGAGAAAGTTGGATGGTCTGAAGGTGCCACTGAACGAGGAAGTTCAGGCCAAGAGAACATCCACATATCTGGAGTACGTAAAGCTTGTACATAATGCATTACCAGAACTAGATTTCGATGAAATAGAAACTTCAACTACATTCCTGAACCACAAATTCGGTGCACCATTAATAATTGATTCAATGACTGGAGGTACACCTGAAGCAGCCAAGATCAATGAGAGATTGGCCCAGACAGCTGAAGAACTAGGTTTGGGAATGGGTTTGGGAAGTCAGAGGGCTGGGCTGAAGAGTAAGGAATTGGCTGAGACTTATTCAATTGCAAGGGAGCATGCACCCAACGCGTTCTTGATTGCAAACATTGGAGGGGCACAGTTGGCCAAAGGACTGAGTGTAGATGAAGCAAAACAGATAATCGATATGATAAATGCTAACGCACTCATAGTTCATCTTAATCCATTGCAGGAACTTATACAGCCAGAAGGCGAGCCTGCTTTCAAAGGTGTCTATCAAAAAATTGCAGATTTGGTAAAGAGCTGTAGTATTCCGGTTATTGTAAAGGAGGTTGGAGCAGGTATATCAAGGGAGGTTGCTCTAAAATTGCAGGTCATAGGTGTAAAGGTCATTAATGTTGCAGGTTCTGGAGGAACTAGCTGGGCCGGAGTTGAAAAGCTCAGAGCAGAATCGATGGGCAATGAGTTGAAGGTACACTTGGGAGAGATGTTCTGGGACTGGGGTATACCTACAGCTGCCAGTTTGATAGAAGTCAGGAAAGCGGTACAGTTGCCATTGGTAGCTTCGGGAGGTCTGAGAAATGGTCTTGAGGTAGCAAAGTGTCTTACTATAGGAGCTGATATTTGTGCGATGGCACTGCCCTTCCTGAAACGGGCTGCTGTATCAAAAGAAGCAGTAATACAATTTGCCAACGTGCTCTTAAATGAACTAAAGAGCACTATGTATCTGGTTGGTGCTAAAGATGTAAAGGCACTCAAAGCTTCTAGACATGTTTTGACAGGTCTATTGGCAGAGTGGTTCAAATGAGTCTGAAACAACAGCTCGAGTCAACAGCATCACATGTGAATAACTTCATACTTTCAAAGCTTGAAGGCAAGCCGCGGGACCTCTACTTGGCATCATCACATTATGTAAAGAGCGGTGGGAAAAGGCTTAGGCCGTTCTTGGTAATCAAGAGCTGCGAAGTGTTCGGAGGAAGAGGGAAGTGCGCTTTGCCTGTAGCTGCTGCTGTTGAGATGGTGCATAATTTCACACTCATACAGGATGATATAATGGACAATGATTTAGTCAGGCACAACGTTTCCACTGTACACAAGTTCTACGGCATTCCACTAGCAATACTTGCAGGGGATATCCTCTTCTCCAAGGCATTTCAAGCACTGGCAGTGGACGGAAAGAAAGCAGGACTACCAGACAATATAATATCCCAACTGGTCTCCAAGTTAGCGCAGAGCTGCCTCGATGTGACCGAAGGGCAGGCACTTGATATTGATATGGCTTCAAATACCAAATTCTTATCAGAATCACAATATATCAACATGATAAGCAAGAAGACAGCGGCCTTGTTTTCTACTTCCTGCGAGATGGGCGCCATCTGTGCACTTGCAAAGAAGACCGATATTGAAAATATTGCAGGGTTCGGTAGAAACTTAGGAATAGCCTTCCAAATAGTAGATGATCTTATAGGTGTTACAGGCGATCCAGAGGTGACGAAGAAACCAGTTGGGAATGACATCAGAGAAGGAAAGAAGACCTTACCTATACTTCTAGCAATAGAGAAGGCAAAGGGTGAGGACAAGGATAGGATACTGAAAGTGTTTGGTTCCAAAAGTGCTACCGATGCGGAACTAAGGGCATCGGTGGATGCTCTTACTAGTATTGGAGTAGATCATGAAGTTAGAAAATTGGCGAGATCTTATGCATCAAAGGCCACAAAGTCCCTAAAACGATATGACTCGAAGGCCAAGTACTCTTTGCAATCATTGGCAGATTTCATTGTTGAGAGGACATTATAGATGATCGATGACGAGGTCAAGAGTCTTCTTAGGAAGTTGGCATTGAAGAATGCATCAGAACATGACGGCAAGGCCAGATCTGATTCGGTAATAGCAAAAGTCATCGGTTTGAAACCAGAACTTAGGAATGAAGCTAGAATGGTGTTTGGCGAGGTCAGGGTAATTGTCGATGAAATAAACAAGTTAAGTGTGACTGAACAGAAGACGGAACTGGAAAGAACAGCGCCAGAAATGCTTGTAAAGGAGCAGAACGAACAGAAGAAAACTCTACCACCATTACCAAATGCGGAAATGGGTAAGGTCGTTACGAGGTTCCCGCCAGAACCAAATGGCTATCCGCATATAGGTCATGCAAAAGCTGTCATAATTGATGAAGAATATGCAAAGATGTATGATGGTAAGCTGATACTGCGCTTTGATGACACTAATCCTCTGAAAGAAAAACTGGAATACTACGATGCAATAAAAGATGGAATAGAATGGCTTGGTGTAAAACCGCATATGGTAAAGAACACTTCAGATGATATGGAATTGATTTACAAACATGGAAGGCAGATGCTGGAGATTGATGCTGCATATGTATGTACATGTGCCATTGAAACTATCAGAGAAAATAGAAAGATTGGTGTTGAGTGTGAATGCAGGCATTTTGATCAAGAGCACAATTTCAAGCGGTGGGAAGGGATGTTCAACGAATACAAACCCAACCAGGCGATTGTGAGATTCAGGGGTGAAATGAAGAGTGAAAATACTGTGATGCGTGATCCAACGCTTTTCAGAATAATTGATTATGAACACCCATTGAAACATCATAGGTATAGGGTGTGGCCAACTTATGATTTTGCGACTTCTATAGAGGACAGTCTTGACGGTGTTACACATGCATTGCGAACAAAAGAATATGAATTAAGGAAGGAGCTCTATTATGCAATCATTGATAAATTGCAGTTAAGGAAACCTCTGATGATAGAATTTTCTAGGTTGGAGTTTGAAGGCATACCTGTATCTAAGCGCAGGATAAAACCTCTGATAGAAGAGGGGTTGGTGAAGAGTTGGGATGATCCAAGAATGCCCACTTTGATGGGACTTAAGAGAAGGGGTATTCTGCCTGAAGCGATAAGAGAGTTCGTTCTCACTTTAGGGTTTACAAAGGCAGATACCAAGCCACCATTTGATGCCTTGGAATCGATAAACAGAAAGATGATAGACTCTTCTTCGATTCGACTATTTTTCGTTATCGATCCTGTTATTCTAGAGGTGAGAAATGCTCCAGCCAAGAAGATAAAAATAAAAAATCATCCAGAGGTGGATATGGGCTTGAGAGAAGTTACTGTGAACCACACTTTTTACATCGCAGGGGGTGACGCTAAGAAGATGAAAGCAGGATCTGAACTAAGATTGATTGATTTGTACAACTTGAAGATTGATAGTGTTGGAGATAAAGTAATTGGAACATACGATGGTGATGAACTACGTAATATTTCAAAGATACAGTGGGTCAACAAAAATGATGCCATTAAAATAGTTATCATGGTTCCAAGAACGCTCTTTATCGGCGAGGAATACAACCCTGCCAGTCTGGAAGTCGTCGAAGGTTATGCTGAACCATACATTTCAGGGTTAAAGCCTAATGAGAGGGTGCAGTTTATCAGATTTGGTTTCTGCAGGATCGATTCTACTAACGTTGCCATTCTAACCCACAGGTGATGCTATATCAAGGTCGCTAGAGTTGTACATGGTTCACTGGAATCTTATGCTATAGTTGATGGAGATATGTTAGTAACGAGGGAAGAAATTGCAAAGCAGCTGAATTCAAAACTACCAGAAAATATAGAGGAATTCCTCTTCAGCAACTGGATTGAAACTATTAAGAATAATCATGTTAACATGTCAGAGCCTATCAATGCATACAGATTTCTTCCACCGTTATTAAACCCATCCAAGATCATCTGCCTTGGATACAATTATCTGGATCATGCCAAGGAGCAAGGTAAAACTCCGCCAGATGAACCTAATATCTTCATGAAACCTAGAACAGCCTTGATCGGCACTGGTGATAGCATAGTTTGTCCCAAATCTGTTACACAA
>JAZFZF010000216.1:0-2757 GCA_036443875.1 Nitrososphaerales archaeon | reverse complement strand
ACCCGCAGCAGCAAGAACGATGTGGACAGAAGCAGGAATCGGGATCTATATAGACATGGATAACAATAATCACCTTTGGGTCACTCAGGATTTGTGTTCTATATTTCAGGTGGGTCTTAAACGGGTTTATCACATGTGTTTGTTACTTGGTCAGTCTAAACTTCTTCATTCTTTTCAATGCCAACAAAAGGAGCACCGTACATCATTAATCCTAGTGCAAACTACATCATTCTCGAGAGATACTTGACTTCTGTTACGTTTAGGTCATCACTAGCTCTCTTACCTTGTCTTTAATGTTATTGGACTGCATTATGCTCGATCCGATGAGAAACGCATCAGTGCCAATACTTCTGAGATAACTTATCTGATCAGGCATTGATATTCCACTCTCGCTTATTACGAGCTTCTTCTTCTCGCATCTCTTGAGTATATCTTCAGTAGTTTTGATATCAACGTTCATCGTATCCAAATTTCTATTGTTTATTCCCACCAGATCCACATTGCTTTGCATTGCTTGCTTGAATTCTTCTTCTGTATGTGTTTCAAGTAACACTTCCAAACCCAGTTTGTGTGCCTCTTCTGTGAAATACTCTACACTATTTTCGCATAAGTTTTCGCTGAACATAGAAGCTATGAGCAGTATACAGTCAGCGCCGATCTTCTCTGCAGCTTCAATCTGGATATCACTGATTATTGTGTCTTTCATCAGTATAGGAGTATTTGTTATCAATCTTATATTGGCAAGGTAGTCAATCGAACCATTAAACATGTATGGCTGTGTGATTACTGATAATCCAATGCAACCCCCATCTATCATATCTCTGGCTATCCTTGTAGGATCCGTATACTCTCTTATATTGCCGATTGAAGGAGATGCAAATTTTACCTCTGTTAATATAGGAACACATACGCAATTTGCGATCGCATTCTTTATGCTGAACGTTGGTTTGTATATTGTGAAATTACAGTTATAATTACCGTTGCCGATCGCTTTCTTAGCATTATCTGCCAATGTTTTCAGGAAATTTACCATCTCTTTTCTAGATCCTCCAATACCGACATATTACTGCAAGATTTAATCAGCGATTTAAGCTTCTGATACGCCCTGCCACTCTGAACAGTTCTCCTTGCAAGTTCTATACCATCTTCAAATGAATCAGCTTTATTAGCAACCATGAGTGACGCCGCAGCATTAAGCAGAACTATATCAGTTCTCTTCTCGTTTGCTGTTCCGTTCAACACTCTGAATGTATGTTCTACTGATTCTTCCTTGCTCCTCACACTAAGATCTGCGGGCTCGGCAATGCTTATCTTGAAACTTTTAGGATTAAGATCGAATTTATTTATACACCCATTTCTTAACCATCCAATCTGGTTTATACAGGTATTCGATAATTCATCTAAACCATCTTCGGCATGAAACATCAGCGCTTCCTCCCTTCCGACATTTTTTAGTAGCTGTGCAACCTTGTCTATCAAGGTATAATCAGATACACCTACAACTTGTGCACTTATGTTTGCAGGGTTGCACAAGGGGCCAAGTATATTGAAAGCGGTTTTTATACCAAGTTGCTTTCTTGCATTTGCAACCTTCTTCATTGCGGGATGAAATTTTGGCGCAAACATAAATCCTATGGCCAATTGTTCTATACACTTTTCCACAATACTAGGTTCGGTATTCAAATCATATCCGAAATATTCCAGAACATCGGCACTCCCACATACGCCAGACACGGATCTGTTTCCATGTTTAGCTACGTTTACACCAGCAGCTGCAGCAATGAAAGCAGCTGCAGTGCTTATGTTGAAAGTCTTGATCTTATCACCACCCGTTCCGCAGGTATCGATCAACCTGCCATCAACCGATGGTCTTATCCTAATACTCAATTCGTTCATGACATCGAGCATTGCTTTTAATTCATCGACGGTTTCACCCTTAATTGTCAACACCATTAGAAAGTTTCCTATCGATACATCATCTGCCTTCCCTTCCATTATCTCATGCATACATTCCACCATTTCTTGATATTTCAGATCTTGGTATTCTGTAAGTTTTTTCACCGAATCTCTTATCATCTTTTCACCAGCTTCAGAAAATTTGCAAGAAGCCTTCTACCTTCGCCAGTCAGAATAGATTCTGGATGGAACTGAACCCCCACAATCAAGTAATCTTTGTGCCTTATACCCATGATTTCACGGTCATCACTAGATCTGGCAGTTGGCTCCAGGCAATTTGGTATTGTATCTGGCTTCGCCACAAGCGAGTGGTACCTTGTTGCCCTAAATGGATTTGATAGACCTTCAAAGATGTCAGTGTTGCTGTGTTCAATATCACTTGTCTTGCCGTGTCTCAACATCTTTGCATGAATTACATCGCCCCCATAAACATGCACTATACCCTGATGCCCCAAACAGACCCCAAGTATAGGAATTTTGGATCCAAGTTTCGTTATAACATCTGAACACACACCAAAATCTCTCCTGTTTGCAGGATGCCCAGGGCCAGGGGATATTACAATCGCATCTGGGTTCATCTTTTCTATTTCCTGAAAAGTTATCATATCATTTCTTATAACACTTGGTTCTGTTTTCAATTCTCCAAGTAGTTGTGCTAGATTGTAAGTAAACGAGTCGTAATTGTCTATTACAAGTATCTTCATTTAGATGCCCTCTTTAGAGCTTCCATCAATGCATCTGCTTTATGTTCTGTTTCCATCCATTCGTTTTCAGCAACAGAATCAACAACAATGCCAGCTC
>JAZFZF010000215.1:0-9106 GCA_036443875.1 Nitrososphaerales archaeon | reverse complement strand
TGGACTATAAGCCCCTATTGCAATCTTTTCAAGATCATAAATAGAATTAAGGAAGGGTTTTATCCTAGGTAACTTTGACACTTCCGAAGTAAGAGCTTCACTCTTTTTCTCATCTAATACCCTATTTATCAGGGTTCCACCGTAAGGTTCTCCGACTTTCATATTGTTCACCATAAAAGAAAAAGGGTTAGCGGATATAACCTAATCCACGCAGTCTTGCCTCTACTATTTCTTTCTCATTAGCATCCATTGCTGCGGTTGCTCCTGTCTTCCAAAGCCTTTCGTTACACTTTACTCTTAGATCCCTAAGGAATTGAGGTGCATTAACCTTCACTGACTCAATCTTGTTGCTTATTTCAGTTGGATCGTCAACCAGCTCAAAGAATTCCTCATACATTCCACTGAGATATCTGATATATTTCCAATGTTCTGTGGTAAATGCTTGCTTTGCTCCTTGAGGTCTGAGTTCCCACATTTCATCTATATAACCAGTCAGACCACTCACTCGTTTCTCTCCTCCTGCAATAAAAGGAACAAGACTTGTGCCTTCCATTCCAAAATTGTTGACCTCTTCGTGTGTGAATCCTGCCAATTCCAGAACGGTAGGTACCATATCGATGTGCCTAACCATACCTCCAATCCTTTTACCACCTGTGAACGCACTATCCTTTGGTCCCTTGATAACCAATGGTACATGTACGTCATATTCGTAAAAGCTTGGATGTGTAGGAATCCCAGGGGGCAAAATTGTGTCTATTCTGTAACCAAAGCCCATCAGTTTTTCAGGATCATCGGTCAAGTTGGTTCCATGATCACTGGTCATCAGAATTATTGCATCATCGTATAGTCCTAGATCCTTGAGAGTATCCATCCATTTTGCAAGGACCTTTGTATCTCCAACTTGAATCTTTGAGTCATAGTAGCCGCCCTCAGGCCAGTGTCCTTCCTCCAGAACCTTCTTCTTCTTGATCATCCAACCCTCAGATCCAGAATGGGTCTCGTAGAATTGGGCCCAGACCATGAAGTTTTGGTCCTTATACTTCTTCATAAAGTCCACAACTTCATCCGCATACCAGTTCCCTGCCATCTCTGGGGTACCAGGGTTTGGTATAGCGAACTTTCTGCGCCATAACGAATCCAATGAATCCCAAATATCGTCACCTGCCGTTGGAGTACTGAAATGGTCAAGTCCTTGATGGAATCCATGCATTTCCGACAACAAGCCGTTACTCACGAATCCACCGGTTGTGTAGCCTTTCTGCTGTAGGTAACCCCATAACAGTGTATCTTTGATGTAACCGTATGGGTCCCTACATCCATTTATATTGGGACTCTTCCCGGTCCACATCGCAGGTGTACATACCGGGGTCAGACTACTCGATGATACACACCTTTCGAATAGTACACCATCTTTCGCCAAGACGTCACAGCCTTTTGTTGAAGTTGGTCTCTTGTATCCATAACATGATAAGTGTGATTTTTTAACCTCATCCCACTGCCATACAATAATAGGACGTGTCTTCGCCATGTGTTATCGGCATGTTTAGAAAGACGATTTATTTAAGGTTTTCTTCAGTTGATTGTCTAGAAATCTAATTTGGATGGTCAGATAGATGATCCATAACGGATCAAGGATCATCTTTGTAAAAAATCCGGTATCTCAAATATAGTGATGATATACCTTGGACCAATGAGGATAAAATTCATATCTCCTTGCCCAGATGAGTATAGTCAACGTACTTGATCTGATTCGTAAATCGCAATGATGAAGAGATTCAGGCTCGGCGCCCACCGTGTTGCTCTCCCCATTGCCTCCACTTGCGATCTATTGCTTGTTGGAGGATCCACGGATTACTGTGTCTACCTTCATTGGTAAGTCTGAATTCTTCCTTGGATTCTGAAACAGGCTCAATCATCCTCATCTTCTGCAATATCCCTATAGCGCCAGTTACTTCTCCTTCGGTTATTTCCTGGCTGATTTTTTCTTTTATGTTTTGATATATAATACTAAGGTGGAAACTTTCATCAGGACTACTCAACATCAACTGAAAGGTCTTAATCGTTATTTGTAACACCGAGGATACACTCAATCAATCTTCATTAAGATAACCCTCTTCTCTCTATTAAAATTTACCAACATGAAACTCATTATTATAAACTTGAAAATTATTCAGATGTATAGCAAGAAAATCGAAAGGCACCTTTCTGATGCAATCTGGAGATTTGTGGATAAATATTGATGTTATGAAGCTGATCATTCTAATCAAGTTGTTCTGATGTTAAAGTTGGTATCTTTGATAAGTTCAAGATAATCCATGCCGTCGAAAGTATATCCTGTCAATAAATTTCTCCCAGTGCTTCTCGCAGAAGAATACCAAGTTCTTACGGTCATCGATCTGCATGTAAGCCGAGCGCTTGACTTCACCATTACAATCTTTCATAAAACACTTTAACCGTTCCTTCTTGTGTGGCTTATCTATAATTATACCACTCAAAGCTTCTATCTTATATTTATGACAAACACATATTTTATCTTTTATCTTCGTTATTTATCACAAACACATATTTCAGCTATATCTTTGCATAACATATCCATTTGATCATACGTTCGTAGAGGATTTCAGACTTGGACACAGCAAAGGATGCAAAACGATTTTGATCTGTTGACTCGGCAACATAATCCCATCAAAACAGTACAATGTAACTGTACCCAAATACACTATGGCATGATAGCTAACCTACACCTCCTTGACTATCTTGTATAACCGCAAACAAAATCATCGGTACTGCTTCTATACTTCTCTGCACAAATATTTGTCGAAGGAATCCTTAAATTAAGCCAAATGAAGTGTTATTGAAATGCAATTGATAATATTAGGCCCACCAGGATCAGGAAAAGGCACCTACTCTATGCGTTTAACTCGCAATCTTGGAATTGCTAAGATTGCCACCGGAGACATTTTTCGTGATATTGCAAAAAGAGAGGACGACTTTGCAAAAGAGGTAGCAGGAATGATGAAACGTGGAGAACTTATCCCTGATGAAATTGTTTTGAGAATTTTTAGGGAAAGGATATCCCAACCGGATACAAAAAAAGGGTTTATACTCGATGGGTTCCCCAGGACGGTTGCTCAAGCAAAAGAGCTAGAGAAGATTGCAAAAATTGATGCCGTTATTAATATTATTGCTCAAAAGGCGATCTTGACTGAAAAAATTTCTGCTAGAAGAATCTGTAGTAATTCTACTTGTGATGGTAACTATAACATTGCAGATATCCACAAGAATATAGACGGTGTCGAATATAATTTGCCTGCTCTCTTACCAAAAAAGAAAGGTGTATGCGACAAGTGTGGAAGTGAGCTCTACCGGAGGGATGATGACAAACCTGAAGTAATAACGTCACGCCTTCAAGTTTATGAGAAGCAGACAGAACCTCTCCTTGATTACTACAGAGGGAAACTACCATTCATAGATATACACATGAACAGACCTCCAGAAGATGTTGTTGAAAAGATCATGGATGGAATAAAGAAACTAGAAAAGTAAGAAATTATCTTCAGATCTAAACCCACCGATTAATCGTTATTGAGTCTTTTGGTGATATTGAAGAAAATCTGTCAAGCGTACAATTCTTTATTGTGTTTTCAAAAATGGAATCTGTAGTTCTGGGCCATAAGCACTACCTACCTGCTCTTGTGCTGAAAATTAGCCCTTAGCTGAGCAGTTTATGTTTGGGTTTGAGAAAGGAGAAGAACTTTACAAAGCTTGATTTCGCTTTTGTCTATCAACCTAGACTCTAGATTTTCAGGATCTTCTCGTTACGGCGTTTTCATGGATAGTTTGCATAGTCTAGTAGTTTCTTCGGGCAATGTTTCAATCACGGGCTCGTGGTGGAACCTCTCCATAAACGAACTATCACTAGTGTAGAATTCCCCAAATATTGGTCTGGAGATCAGTCTAGCATGTAGAGAAAAGTCATTTCTTTGCTCTGCCAAAGGACCAGAAAAGATCGATAGGTTAAAGCTGTTGACCCCCATCATATTATATGCCTTGAGAATAGTTGACACGCCTGAGGAAAATTCCTTGATCTGCTTTTCAGTGAGGTCAAGCATGTTTGATGCGTCCCTTATGATCCCTACGATTCCATTGTGTCCCTGCGGAGCAAAGCTCGCTATCCAATCAACTTCATCAGAAGATAAGAGATGCCGTTCCTGAAGTTTCTTCTCAGTATCGATTATATCTTTCCAATAACTGCTTTTTTCTTTAGAATAGTATTCCTCACTGTGCCCCAACAGAGAGTGCAAATACAATGTTGGTCTTTCCTCTGCTAAAATCTGTAAATGAGGATGAAGCAACACTGCTCCCGCCGATGCCGAGTGATTCCAGCCAATTGCACAATACCTTACCTCCTCGGATTGCTCCTTGACCAAAGCAAGATACTCCTTGCAAGCCAATAAAGTGTTAACCAAGTCATCATCATTAGCTTTATCTAAATGGAGAAAATGTTCATCGGATAAGACAACCACTGCATGATTTTGACCAAATGGAAATTTGTTTGGGAACAGCCAGGAGTTTCCTACTTTTATCCTATCCCGGTCTGCCAAGTCAGCAAATTTTGGGGTCACTTTTTCTATATTGTCAGGGCAGAATGGACAATTTGCTGGTGTTGTATCAACCAAGTCGCTCGATATTATTGTATGAATGGATCTTGGTCTCTGTGTGCGTGTAACATTTATCCTACACCATCTTTTTGTGAGTGGATGCCGCCTTAATTCAACCTTCTGATGCTCAGGCTTAAAATTGTCACTCGGATTAAGAAAGACCTCCGAGACTTCATACTTCCTAAATTCTATAGTCATAATAGAATCCTCAAATAGTTAGATATATGCTTTTATTCTGTTGCACAATTGTCTAGATGCATAGCAGACGTACTGTTGAGCCATCCGCACGTAGCTAACAACATATTGTACAGGTTTCCTTGACCATCTCTCTAACATACCAGATGGTTATATCTTATCAGCATTGAATGCGATTGTTTCCAGAAACAAAATCTTACTAGATTCTTATCCGAGCAAAGCTTTCAATTTCGTGAGAGACTTCAAGGGCTCCCAAACAGACTCGATTACATATACCCCAGTAAAGTTCCTTAGTGATTGAACTAGTTTCGTCCAGTCTATATTGCCTTCTCCAATATTTAGATGAAGATCCTTATCACCATCGTTATCAGTAGCATGAATTATTAGAAACTTGGAGGAATACTTTTCAACGAACTCATCTATCTTTTTGGCAATATTCGCATGTCCAGTATCAAAGACAAGATTAAGATCAATATTGTTAGCTTTGCTGAACTCTTCGAACTCGGGAGGTGATGACATGAACGCTTTATCTGGAGTCATATTTTCAATCCCAACCTTCATCCCACGCGAGTTACCATAATCTATAATCTCCACTAAAGACTGACAGTTTAGTTGCCACAGATCAGAATCCGAGCTAAATGTCTTATTGCCTGGATGCTGTACGAAAGCCAGCGCTTCTATATCGGCAGCGAAATCGATTGAAGATTTTAGTTTAGCAACTGCAAGTTTCCTAGAGTCATCAGATGGATCCGAGATTTTCGATGCTACATCAAAGGGTCCATGAACCGTGAACTTGACATCATTGACATCTTTTAGGAATGATGCAGTTTGTTCGGTCAGCATCGTTGTTCTAAAGTCAAAAACTTCGGCGACATTTAAATCAAGATTCGCCTTCACATCATCGATAAATGATTCTATGGTTTTATCAAAAAGTGCTGTGTACATGCTTGATAGCCCAAGCATATCTAGCCTACTAATATTTCAATTATAAACTTTAATGCTTAAATTAAACATTCTTCGAGATCGTAGTCGATCCAAGCTATCATGTTTGATCAAAGATCGATATTGTTGATGTAACTTGATCAAGCGAAAAGCACAGAAGTTTTTCCTAGTTCTTAATTACTTACAGACTGAAGCATATCGCTTTGTAGAATTTACCTAGACGTTGCAAAAGTATATATGCCATGAATCGGTTCGGATGAACCGAAAATGGCATTAGTGGGTTTGGGTGTAGACGCGGGTCTACCAATTATTGCAGCAATTTGCTCTCTTGTCCTCGCTGTTATAATGGCGGTATGGATCGGAAGGCAAAACAGTGGCACCGAAAAGATGATGGAGATCAGCATGGCAGTGAAAGCTGGTGCTGCCGCATTTTTAAGACGAGAATTCAAAATTATAATTCCCATAGCGATAGGCTTGGCAATCGCAATTTCACTGGCATCAGGCTACTCGAACGGAATTGCATTTGCTGTTGGTGCATCATTATCAGGAATTGCTGGCTTGATAGCAATGAAGATAACAGTCAAGGCTGCCGTGAGGACTGCGCAGGCCACCACGAAGAGTTTAGGGCATACTCTGACTACAGCATTTAGGGGAGGTGCAACGGTCGGCCTTTCCATACCAGCAATAGCCTTGATAGGAATTACTGGACTTTACCTAATCTACCCTGAACCGATTACTATTGCTGGTGTCGGTATAGGGGCAAGTTTGATTGCTCTGTTCATCAGAGCAGGAGGAGGAATCTTCACAAAGGCTGCTGATTCAGCCGCAGACCTTGTTGGCAAGGTAGAAGCTGGTTTACCAGAGGACGACATTAGAAATCCCGCTACGATAGCAGATAATGTTGGTGATAATATTGGTGATGCTGCAGGTATGGGTTCTGATATTTTCGAGTCCTACATAGTTACAGTGCTTGCGTCGATGCTCCTTGGGGCCTTGATCGTTTCAGAGGTTTTAAGTCAAACAAAGTTCATAATTTTCCCTCTCGTTATTGGGGCTGCAGGTCTGATTGGATCTATAATCGGTGCCATGACTGTTACGCCTAGGAAGATGACGGATCCAATGAAACCTCTTACCGCAGCCTTCATAGTTGCTTCTGTAGTTGCAATAGCTCTCAACTTTTTCTTTACAACCTACATTTTGGGTCATACTGCATTAGCATACGGTCTCTTTGCAGCTAGTGTGATGGGTGTCATACTCGTCCCAGTGATTCAGCGCATAACGGATTACTACACAAGTTTCAAGTACAAACCGGTTAAGGAGATCGGTGATGCCACGAAGTGGGGCTACTCGGCAAATACACTTGCTGGGTTAGTGGTTGGTATGAGGTCAACGGGACCCTTTATGCTCGCAATTGTAATAACACTTGGAATATCTTATGCAATTACATTTACAATTTCAGGTGATCCATTGATTGGTATCTATGGTACGGCAATAGCAGCAATGGCAATGCTGAGCCTTGCTGGCATTGTGCTGAGCATCGATGCGTTTGGTCCCATCACTGACAACGCGGGCGGCATAGTGGAAATGACAAAAATGGGTGAGGAGAACAGGAAAATCACTGATGAGATAGATGCAGTTGGCAACACTACCAAGGCTGTTACCAAAGGCTTTGCAATTGCAAGTGCTGGGTTGGCAGCCTTGGCTATGATACAGGCATTCCAACATGAGGCCACCAACATTTTTGTTGACAAGGTCTTGCTATACAGTTTGTCAAATCCAAATGTAATAATCGGTCTACTTGTTGGGGGACTATTGCCATTCTTGATAGCAAGCCAATTGATCTCTGGGGTTAGTAGAGCTGCAAATAAACTGGTAGACGAGATAAGGAAGCAGTTCAAGGAAGACCCTGGAATACTTGCTGGAACATCCAAGCCCAATTATGCTAAATGCATCGATATAGCAACCAGTGCGAGTATAAGACAGCTCCTCAAACCTGCAATAATTACCGTAGCAACTCCGATCCTGATTGGTGTTTTGTTGGGACCGACTGCAGTCGCTGGGCTATTGATGGGTGCTGTCGTTACTGGATTATTCCTCGCCTATCACATGGCCAATAGCGGTGGCGCATGGGACAATGCCAAGAAGTACATCGAGATATCGGGAAGAAAGAAGAGCGAGGAACATGATATAGCAGTTGTTGGAGACCTCATAGGCGATCCTTACAAAGATACTGCCGGTCCTGCATTAAACACTGTAATCAAACTACTGAACACGGTAGCAATTGTATTCATTCCAATCTTCTTTGGGTTCGCAGGAATTTAATGATGATTAAGTTCCGATTCTGTATCGCATTTCGTAATGAATAAAAGGAAAAGTGCAGTCGATCATCATGTTCTTCTTTGTTTGTATCTCAAGCCCTATCTAATACGTTTTAAAAAGTGACTGGTGATGAAATCCAACATGATCACCAATTGGCTCTATCGAGCATAACACATAATCTAATTCGGTATCAATGAAGAATACCATAAAATTTGTTGGCAACCGAGACACCACTTAATATTTGTTGATATAGAGACGTTTCTTTATATAAATCAAAAATCTGACCAAGTAATCGCCAAAATGTTTAATTACTCTCCTGATCCTTAAGGCTTAATGGCTGGGGGCAGAGGTTTTAAGTATACGGTTATCGGTGGGGTTGCAATCGCAATCGCGCTCGGTGTCTTTTTCGCGGTTTATTATTCAAATTTGGAACCAGAATATGTTCCACCACCAGTAGCACCAACGACACCATCATCAACAACACCTGGAGGCCCAGCAGTAAGTGGAAGAGATCTGAGTCCAGAAGAGCAGGCAAAGATTGATGCAGTGATGAAGATAACTAAAACAGAATGGGCGACCTTTAGATTACTCTCAGGAGGACCTGCAGACCCAGTTTGGAACAGTTTGTCGGAACAACTGAGGTTGATAATAAAGGGTAAGGTCGAAGGTATAGAAGGTATCAAGGGTGCAGGTGTGGATTCAATGCCTGGCACAGGTGTTATTAATGTCAATAAGATCACAGAGGATGTAAGAGAGGCAGAGTGTGGATTTACCTATACATTTCTCGCGAAAGCAGCTATGAAGGGAATGGAACCATTCAAAGAGAAAAGGACAAGCTTTGAAGGGGTTGCGAACTTGTATGAACAAGGATTACATTTCATAGTTAGTGAAGATGCACGGATAGATTCAATAGCAGATATAAAAGGAAAGAGTATCAAACTGGCAACTGGTCCTATGCCAGAAATTGATGAAATGCTAACACGTTGGGT
>JAZFZF010000214.1:0-6997 GCA_036443875.1 Nitrososphaerales archaeon | reverse complement strand
TAGACATAATAGAAAACAGTCCTGCAGCAACGTACGGCATTAGAGGTGGAGACAGAGAGGTAACGGTTGATAGTGTCCGGGTCAGGCTCGGTGGCGATGTGATTACGGGCATTGATAACATGGAAGTTAGAAAGATAGATGATGTTCTGGTTTACCTAGAAAGAGAAAAGTCAGTCGGTGATGACTTGCAGTTAACTATAATCAGAGACGGCAAAACAACTGAACTTTCAGTGGTACTTGGGGAAAGACCCGATCCTTTGGAATCACCGTAACTATAATGACAGTTTCCCAGGATTCATTATATTCTTTGGATCAAAAATTCGCTTGATCTCTCTGATAAAAGTCATACCATCTGAGTGAGCTTCTTTCATTAAATGCGCAAGTTTCAAGCCAACGCCATGAACATATTCCATCGTACCTACTTCGATAGCATGTTTTAACATCTCGTCAATTGCCTTATGCATTCTGTCGTTTGCATTTGCATTATAAGCAAGGAGGTTCATGGAGTAAAATTCCAAAGCCTGCCATATTCCATGTCCCTGCACTGTAACGTTGTACTTTGATGCAATATCCCTACAAATTTTATCAAATTCTAAGAGTTTCCCTGCGGGCACAGATACCTGTATGAAATCAAATTTTATGTCTATGTTTCTTGAATTTTTTCTGATGAAAGATATGTATCTGTTAGCTATATCATACCTCTTCTTCCAGTATTCATCAGCAATTTTATCATCGAGTTCTATACCATTAAATTCCTTGACGATTTGTCTAGTCTTCAAAGATAGCACATTAACTTCCTCCTTAAAGCCATCGAAGAGCAAATAGAGTCTTGTTCCCGCTTCATCCTGCAACCAACTTTTGGTATTTACATGGGTCTTTACATCGAATGCTTCGAACAGATCCAATGATGCTGGTTTGACTCCTTGTAAAAACAAATGTCTAACACACCTGTACCCGCTTGCTAGGTCTTTGAACTCAAATGCATATATTTTCTGCCTTGGAGGTAATGGATACAACTTTAACGTTGCAGATGTCACTATTCCTAAAGTGCCCTCACTACCGATAAACAGATTCTTAAGATCCAAACCAGTAGAACTCTTTTTTGCGGGTTTTATGTCAAGCAAACTGCTATTGCCAGCAACAGCACGGAGTCCAAGAACCTGTTCTCCCATGGAACCGTATTTGCATGAAAGATACCCTACTCCATTGGTTGCTATTGCGCCTCCCACAGTGCTATAAATTGCACTCCATGGATCATGTGCAAACATCAGTCCATGTTTTTGTACTTTAGAAGCAAGTTTCTTGATTATAACTCCTCCGCCTGCATTAACCGTAAGATCATCCTTGTTAATCTTGACACTTTTCATATTTTTCATGTCCATAACAATACCACGCTTGACTGTCATTGCTCCCCCCATCAATCCGGTACCAGCGCCATACGGAACTATCGGTATCCTTTTCTTGTTGGCAAACTTCACTATAGCAACTATATCATCTTCCATATCGGGTCTAACTATAGTAATTGGTATAGTGGTTCTGAAATTGGGAGGTAGTGCCCGTGTGATGTGCAACGCGTCTTTACTATATCTCTCGATCTCTTCTACGTCATAAATCACTTTGTCAACATCCAAAATATTTATCCGTGAACGAGTTACGGCGTCAAGCCTCATAAATACTGCAATTCTGGAACAGAATAAATCCTTACCTATAGGAACAATTTCAGTTTAGTCAACTAATTATATGATAGTTCATTACAAGTCATAAAAGTTATTATAATTCAACACCAACATTTTTGCATTGATTAACCAAAAGCAAATTCTTGGTGATGCCTTATCCGGTAAAGAAATAGAGACAGAAGAAGCAAATACGCTGATGTGTAGTGACATCCATCAGTTAGTTGAAATTGCAAATAACATTAGGGAGATCAAGAAGGGTAACATAATAACATATTCAAAGAAGGTCTTCATACCTTTGACAAATCTATGCAGGGATACATGTTCCTATTGCGCCTACAAAAAGGAACCTAATGATTCAGGCGTGACCATGATGAAGCCTGAACAGATACTAGATATTGCTGAAAAGGGAAAGAAGGCAAAATGCACAGAAGTGCTGTTCATCACTGGAGAAAGGCCAGAACAAAAGTATGATGAAGCAAGAAAGTGGCTAAGATCCGTAGGCTATTCCACTACTACTGAGTACATAATTCACATGAGTGAGCTCGTACTCAAGAAAGTTGGACTCTTGCCTCATACAAATCCAGGTAATATGACGAGAGAGGAGATGATCCGGCTGAAAGAGGTGAACCCAAGTTTAGGGATGATGTTGGAGAATGTCAGTGATAGACTATGTCGTCCTGGTATGCCTCATGAATTCGCCCCTAGCAAAGATCCCAAAGCAAGATTGAATACTCTTGAAACTGCCGGACAGCTAAAGATACCATTTACGACAGGTTTGCTCGTTGGTATGGGTGAAACGCCTGAAGAACTTGTTAATTCCTTATTCGCAATCAAACAGTTACATGAAAGATACGGGCATATACAGGAGATAATAATTCAGAACTTCAGTGCAAAAGCTGATACCCCAATGGCATTAGCCCCAACCCCTACATTAAATTACATGCTAAGAGCTATTGCAATAGCGAGAATAATCATGCCCGAAATGAATATTCAGGTACCACCAAATCTGAATCCAAATCACTACAGCAAATTTCTCAAAGCAGGTATAAACGACTGGGGAGGTATATCGCCAGTTACAGTAGATTATGTGAATCCAGAATTTCCATGGCCAAATATTGCTGAGGTCAAGTACGCAAGTGAAAGGAACGGCTTTAAGTTCAAAGCTAGGTTACCAGTTTACCCAGAATATATACGGAAAGAAGGATTCCTTTCACATGATGTATCAGGATACGTATCTGCACTTGCTGACGAAAAAGGGCTCGTAAGGGAGGACTATTTGCGTGAGTGATTTTAGCAATATAGATCCTACAATTGCAGACATCCTAAACAGGGCTATAGATGATAAAGAATTATCTGTGAAAGATGCACAGGAGCTTTTTGAATGCAATGATTCGGAACTTAATGCATTGATTTTCGTTGCAGATGAGCTTAGGAGGAGGAAGGTTGGTGATCTTGTAACATTTGTTGTCAACAGAAACGTAAACTTTACGAATGTATGTATAAAAAGATGTGGCTTCTGTGCGTTCAGCAAGGACTTTAGGGAAGAGGAAGGCTACTTCTTGCCAATCGAAGAAATAATAAGAAGGACCAAGGAAGCATGGGAGCTCGGTGCTACAGAGGTCTGCATACAGGCTGGATTGCCTCCTAAAATGGACGGCTATCTTTACATAGATATTTGTAAGGCGATAAAGAAAGAATTACCTAAAATACACATTCATGCTTTCTCCCCAGAAGAGGTTCTGTATGGTGCAGTTAGATCTGAGCTGAGTGTGGAATCTTACTTGAAGATGTTGAAGGAAGCTGGTATAGGTAGTTTGCCGGGTACTGCAGCTGAAATACTTGATCAAGATATAAGAGATATGGTATCCCCAGGTAGGATAACTGTACGGGATTGGATTCATGTGATCAAAACTGCGCACAAGTTAGGAATCCCATCGACATCAACGATGATGTATGGATATGTCGAGAAACCAATCCATAGGGCAAATCACCTTGCGTTATTAAGGGAGATACAGAAGGAGACACATGGTTTTACGGAGTTTGTGCCTCTAAGTTTTATTTATACAGACGCACCTATGTTCAAGCGTAAACTAGTTGACGGCGTAAGACCAGGTGCTACCAAGAATGAAGTGGTGAAGATGCATGCAATAGCCCGATTGATGTTGAACAATTACATAAACAACATACAGGTATCGTGGGTGAAAGAAGGTGCTGATTTTTCTCAGTTCCTTTTGGGTGCAGGTGTAAATGACCTTGGTGGTACTCTGATAAATGAAAGTATATCAATTGCTGCTGGTGCACGCCATGGACAGCTGCTGAAGCCCAGACAGATAAGGAATCTGATAAGAAGAGCTGGGAGAATACCTGCCCAGCGATCAACCACTTACAATATTCTAAAGGCGTATGATGGAGATGAAAGTGATGACCCGCTGGATAAGGTGAAGGATGCTTCTATTTTCGGTTCGTACCATGAGCTGATAAAACTTGATACGTATAGATTTAAACGGTTAGTGCAGAATTAACTTTATCTTCGCTCCTACTTTATACTTCGTCGCGTGTTGATCGCATCTGGTGGTAGTACCCCTGGGGTTACAAAAGTCGAGTCAGAACGTATTCAAATGCTACAACCTAGAGAGGTAATATTAGAGTCTAGGGCGACAAATACGAGCAGTTAACATGTTATTGATAAAGGCAAGCATCAAGTAGTAAGGCAGCAAACATGGAATGCTGACTTTAATCAGAGCAGTTCTAATTACACCATCTTAGGACTGCTAATGTAGCTTAAACTAGAAGATATGATACAAGTGAGGGAGATTGGATTGATCCTAGTGTGAAGATAGGGTGTGAAAGGATGGAGAGGTTGAAAAATACCATTATAATGGAAATCAAAAAATTCCACTGCTGATCGTTATCTAACCCAAAACAGAGTGAGATGGGATTCCTAACTATTATTGTTACGAATACATGTTACATACACATGGATATATGTACTTCGTGATAACTAATCGAAGAAGAAAAGATGAGCTGTAAAGGAACATGCATAAGATACAAGGCACAGAAGCCAGGTGACTCTGGAAGGTACATAGCTGGACAGAAACGCTGCCAGGTATGCACGATATTCATACATTGGAATGGATTATGCTGTCCTTGTTGTGGATATAGACTTAGAACAAAGCCTAGAAACTCGAAGTACAAGGTAAAGCTCAGGACAATAACAAAGAGAGAAGATGTGGCCGAATTTATAGTAATAAGCAACTAGCTCGACTAATCAATGAGCTTTGCTGATGCAGTGTTAAGATCCTAATATAACATTGACATTATGGTCAGCGTACTAGATATTGCATTAATTATTGTAAGGCTCTTGTTTTTTTAGTTTCTATTCACACATCAAGGAATTGTTTTAGGTTACCCTTCGTTTAATAATTTACTCTTCTTCCATTACTTCTGAACAAACAAACATCGATCAATTGATTGCAATACTAACAAACCTGATCATTTTCGGTCCAGTCTCACAATCCAACATCCTACAACCCATCCTTTTTACATTTGAATAAAAATCAGAGGAATTTTCTATATTACTAGGAGCGTCATTATGGAATGGTGCCTTAAGTACCAATTTCGGTATTGATTGTGGCATCCAAAGTTAATATCTAACGACTAAACTTCGTATGTCTCGTGTGTCTGTAAGATCAGAAAATGCATTGTAGAGACTTGATAAACTATAAAACCATTGAATCTGAGAAAGGTCTTATGCAAGATTATTGCAAAAAGGCTGTAGACATCGCACTAAATTATGGTGCTGATGAAGCTGAATCGTTTCTCATAGACAAGGAGATAATAACCATAAGGATTGCGGATGCACAGATAGCGGAAGCGAAAGGAATAAGGGAGCGTGGTCTAGCGTTACGCATCATAAAGAACAGCAGTATAGGTGCATCATCAACATCACTACTAGATGCGAAACATTTAGGGAAAACAGTCGAAGATACAATATCATCTGCAACTATGATGGAATCAAAGTCTGCATGGAAGTCTTTGCCGAAACCAGCAAAGATCACAACTGTAGATGGATGTTATGATGAACGACTCGATAGATTAAGCATTGAGGAATGTGTTGATATCGCCCTTTCAATGTTAAATTCGGCCTTACAGTTCAGCAAGGTAATCAGTGTATCTGGCAGTTTGCATGTTGTAAGGGAACGTGTTTACCTTGCAAACAGCAATGACATAAATCTACATGATAACGGTACCTACGTAATTGGAAACATAAACGCTGATGTGAAGAGTAATACCGAAACCATGAGCGGCGTTGGTTTTAACGCAGCAAGAACACTAAATACGTTTAATCCAGAATCCATAGGCAAGGAAGCAGGTGATATGGCTGTAAGATCTATTGGTGCAAGTAAGTGTGATGAAGGCACTTACAGCATAATTTTTACACCATATGCCCTTGGAGAACTTTTGTCATTTGTGTTCTCTTACAATTTCAATGCAAAGGTTTACCAGGACAAGCGAAGCTGCCTATACGGAAAGCTCGGCAAGCAGGTAGCAGTTGAACCCTTTACATTACAAGATGAACCAAGGAGGAGAGACGGTATGGGAAGCAAACCCTTTGATGACGAGGGTGTACCTACGCAAAGTAGGAACTTGATCGAGAAAGGTGTATTTCAGAGCATAATATACGACACGTTCTATGCTGCCAAAGATGGAGTTGAATCTACCGGCAATGCAAGTAGATCTGGTTACCCGGTTGGTAGATCTGCAGACCCAATACCATTTCCGTCTATGCACAATATACTAATAATGAATGGAGATTATCATCTGGAGGAAATTATCAAGGAAACCAAAAATGGATTGCTGGTAAGCCGCTTATGGTACACATATCCTGTTAACCCCGAAAGAGGTGACTTTTCATGCACTGCTAGGAGCGGTGTCTTCATGATCAAGAACGGAGAGATTGTAGGACCATCCAAGATGGTCAGAATAATCGATAATTTACAGAGGCTTCTCATGAATATATCAGCTATAGGAAAAGATCCAAAGCAAATAATGCAGTGGCATTCCTTACCCTCAATAACACCATCTTTAAGAGTGGATGGAATAAAAACTATCCCTATTTAATCATAATGCCTGGCAACTTGGCGAAATGTCTGTAAATATTTTTTAGCAATGTGGGACCACTGTCGTTCCTTAACACGCCTGTAGGCAAATTCCTGCATCTTTTTCATCATTACTGGATTTACCAATAATGCATTCACTGCATCCGCAATCATCCTTGAATTCTTATGCTTTACGATATAGCCGATCTTTTCCGTTATTTC
>JAZFZF010000213.1:0-6927 GCA_036443875.1 Nitrososphaerales archaeon | reverse complement strand
GCAACAGAATCAGCAACAATGCCAGCTCCTACCTGTACATACGCTTTGTTTGAATTTACAAACATTGACCTTATCGCTATTGCGAAATCACAATTTCCGTTGAAGGAAAAGTATCCAACTGCGCCAGCATATGGTCCCCTTGCGTCTGGTTCCAGCTCATCAATTATCTCCATAGCCCTGACTTTTGGTGCACCAGAAACAGTGCCCGCAGGAAAGACTGCCTTGAACGCATCATAGCAGTCGTAGTTATTCCGCAACTCTCCAGCAACATGAGAAACCATATGCTGCACGTGACTGAACTCCTTTACTGTCATTAACTCATCAACCTTAACGGTGCCCCACTTGCATACCCGGCCTATATCATTCCTCGCAAGATCCACGAGCATCGTATGCTCTGCAAGCTCCTTCTCATCCTGGAGCATCTCCTCTCTCAACTGCCGATTTTTTTGGAGATTATTGCCGATTCGCCTTGTGCCAGCAATAGGAAATGTTTCTACCTTGCCAGTATGTACTCTTACCAACATCTCTGGACTTGAACCAATTATTGATTTATTTGCCATCTTCAGAAAATACATGTAAGGCGATGGATTCACTTCTCTAAGTCTTGCATATACCCTGATCAGATCACCCTTTAAATTGAAATTGAAACGTTTGCAAAGAACTACCTGGTATATGTTGCCATCATAGATGTATTCTTTAGCTCTCTCAACCATTTTACCGAATTTATCTTCCGTCATATTTCTTGTTGGTTCGTTGTAGCTGAATGATTCGCTATAAACATGGTCGAGTTCCAAATCTTTTATTCTAGGCTTATCCAAGTAGAAGTAATGAACTTCGTTCTCTTTATGGTTGAATAGTATACCATCAGTATATAGTCCGAACTCCATCTCTGGATATACAGATCGTTCATTCTTCATTGGTATTTTTTCCCAGTATCTTATTGCATCGTAACTCGCATAACCGACGGCACCTCCTAAATACCTGAACCTCTCATCGTACACTCTCGGTATTAATTCCCGTATCTGCTGCATAGGCTCGTTGATTTCATATGTGTCTTTAGTACCGTCGATATCGGCTACTGTGAGTTTCTTTGAGTTTGCAGTAATAATTAACATGGGATCGAAGCCTATTACCGAAAATTCTGACATTTCCTTGGGCCCCGTTAATGATTCCAAAATGAATGCATAGTCATATTTTGAGTAAATTTTCTGGAAGAATTCGAAGGGTGTCTCCTTTATACTCAGACGTTGGAATTTCACACTACGTTGAGAGAGATGTCCAAACGCGTCCACCCATTACTATCGTTCTTTCCAATAGTGTGGAGTGCCTTATGAAGATTTCGGAATATTGTATGGAGAGAAATGTATAGAACCGAAAGCCTGCCCTACTTTCGCAAAATATAAGAAATAATTCATCGGATGATCACTCTACTTCGGTACAATTGATTGAAGACATCAAATTCTGATTTCAATATAGCGCTGAAACTCAGGTATGGAATTGAAGGAGTTTGGTGAATTTAAAATTGATCATCATTAACATTTGAAGATAATTTACGCTATGTGATTGAAACGCTGCTAGATATTGGCAATGGCGAGGGTATATACTTCGATGCTATAGTAGGAAAAGCTGCATAACTGTTTCATTCAAGGTTGCAATTCAAATTCTGACCTAAGTACCCATGCCTGTTCCCGTCTTCGTTGCCTTCATAATAATACTGCTGAATGCTACGGATGATATAACATACCATGCCCAAAGGAACATTTCATTTTCCGCACCACATCTGGGTATCCTCTCCGCTACTTCATCCTCTACCCCTCTATTCAAGACAGCATACGCTTCAAGTATCTTCTCCCTTGCACCAAGATGGTTTCCTTCAGCTGTAAGTTCATTGGCTTCGTCAGCTAACGCTAGTACCTGTTCTCCGCTACTAAGCCTACCAGTAGGTCGAATTTCTTTAACTTTATCTTTAAGTTCGCCCGTTATTGACTCAACATCTTGTTCGATCATTTGCGTTGTACATGTAATGGGTATCAGATCGCCAAGGATGTTTAATGAGATAGGTGATATAGCTACTGTATTGCCAAAAACTGTGGGTAATAAGGCCCACCATATGATCATCATAGGGATCATGAACGCGATCATGGGTTTGAAGTTCATCTGCATCATCTCCATCTGCATTTTGTTGACATATTGTTGCTTCTTCTTCAATTTCTCAGTCCTCTCTTGGTCCTTTTTTCGCATGGCATCCATGTACTCCTTCCTCCACTCCGTAGTTTCCTTCATGATCCGCTTCATCTTTCCTAGATCGGTCATCTTTCGTCTTAGAACAGCGTAGAGAAACTGCAGTCCTATCGCTATAACTAAGATCAGCAAAGCCGCACTCATCATATCGGACACATGTGGGCGTATAGAACCTGTTGGTGGTGTGAGCTGAAGGAGAATATCTTCCAAGAAATACGGGATAAAAGATAGATCAATCATTCTTATCACCATGCACATCCACTATGTGCAGTGCTGCTTCATCTACCTTTCCATGCCTATTCATAGCAATTCTAAATGGCGTACCGGTCAATATACAACGTGAGACTAGGATCACTCGAGATATTTCCAGCCCATCTTTTATTTCGACTCCGATTGTACTATCACGGTTCCATGTTTTATCATTCAATTGCCTACTTGCAATCACTCTCTTACTTGCGTCCAAGCAGGGCACCCAGTCTAGGCATTAAGGTCTCTACATGCTCCTTTACGAGAATATTGTAATAATTATGCAGAATCGAAACCATAAGGAGGATGCCAGTGCCTGTACCAATGAGACCCAAGACATCTGAAAAACCCGCTAGTAGACCAATGAACAAAGCGCCCAGAATTGTTACCGATGGAATGTATCGATCTAACAATTGCACTACAGATAATTCTGCCCTCCTGAAACCAGGAATCTGAACATTTGAATCAAGCAGGTTCTTGGCAGCTGCTTTAGCGGATAAACCTCCGAGCTCGACCCATAACCTTCCAAACACAATTACGATTGCGGTAATTATAACAATATACATGACAGCCCTCAACGGATCCACTGCTGCGAGTTCCAGACCTCGCGGTGGTACAAGATAGTATACGAGGCCGCCAATTGGCGTTTGAGGATCAGTCGGATTGAACTGAGCTATTATGTTGAAGAACGTACTCTCATTATTTGGGTTATAGTTCGCCCAAAACATCTGAGACAGAAATATTGCGTTTGCTGTAAGTGCTGTTGCGAATATGACTGGGATGACGGAAGTGTACATCAATTTTATTGGGTAAGTAGCAGTGAATCCCCTATATCTGCTCGAAACTATGGGTATTTCAATCCTTATTCCTTCCACGTATACCAGCAATAGTATGACACCGCCTGTAAGGGCAATTAGGAAAAGACTAGGGAGTCCTCCTGTCCTAAACATTATATCCATGAAATTAGCAGCTCCGCTAGAGAACTGTTCTATAATGTATGGAATTACACCTATGGAGAAGCCATCACCAGCCGGTAGGGGACTGAAGACACTCCACAAAATTTGCTGTGAAACACCTGCCAATATGAATAAACTTATACCGCTCCCAAGACCCCAACCTTTCTGCACTAATTCATCGAGCATCATCACAACGATGCTTGCCGCTATGAGCTGACTGATTATGACAGCACTTATGTTCGCAGGAACTTGGTAAACAGCTGAGCCGTAGAGTGCACCTTCTACTACGATCACAACTATCGTAACTATTTTGGTAGCAGATGTGAAGAGTGCTCTATCGTCTGTATTCTTGAAATCTAATTTAATTATTTCCGAACCTCTTAAAAGCTGCATGAGTAGACCTGCTGTAACAATGGGTCCTATACCAAGCTCTACTAGTGTTCCCTGCTGCGACGCAAAGATCACTCTTGCAAATGCAAATGGATCGAACACACTCGTTGGAGCACCGTAAAGCGGGATCTGACCCATTATCAGATAAATTACGAGGGCTACACCACTCCAAACAAATCTTTCGGTAAGAGAAAGTTTCTTCTTTGGTTTCGGGATCTGCCATACATACTTTGATACTTTATTGATTATCGCCTTGAAATTGATCTTTCCTGCCATGAAGCCGGAATCTGAGCTACTCATCGCGCTAACACTTCTCCCCCAGCGCCTTCAACCTTCGCCTTGGCATTCTTGGCAAATGAATTGATTGCTATGCTATACTTGTTGAAGACCTTGCCAGCGCCAAGCAGTTTGTCATAGCCAAGTGATATTAAATCCAAAACATTCTTCCCCTCTTCAACCTTACCGTACTTTACGAATAAATCATCCACGTCTCCTACATTCACCCATTTTTTGGTAACTTTGGTAGTTGGGTTATGAAAACCGGGGCGACCAAAATGCCTCTCATCCAATAAAACAGTACGCGTCCAATGGTGCTTATGTAACCCAGCGTTACCGTGACCACCCTTATGTCCTGCGGCCCTATGCCCTGCGATTTGACCCCAACCATGTGTTCTTGAACCTCTAAACCTTCTGACCTTTCTTAACCTAGTTGCCATTTCAAACACCTTTATTGGGAAATTGTGAGCTCATATCAGTTAGCCTTAATTAAGTCTTGCTAGTATCTTTCTTTGTATCAATTAATCAAATAATCTCTTCTACACTTTCCTACCAGATAGACAGAATTCCGAAGAGTTTCCATCTTTCCAAAATTGGCTATTCTGCCTCTTCATTATCTATTACTGGATTGATTGGTATGAAGATATCCAATACTCTCAAGACTCTTACACTATCATGGTGTCTAGAATTAACCTTACCTATTGCAGTTCGTATCTCTTCCTTATCTTTAACTTATTATCAGATGAGAAGCTCTATCATCAATCGAAACAAGTTGGCGGAAGGTTCAGTTGCACCATTCTCAGATAATGATTAAAATTGCCTTTGGTCCATTTCTCAATTTCAGTACTTGTTTAAGGATTGAATGAAATACGACAGCACCTACGAAACCTTACATCTAGTTAGTCGGTGTAATCTCTGTATAATCTTCAAGTATACCAAACTTCCTCTTTCGCAACTTTGCGATTTTTCTGCGCAGTTCGTCAAGTTCTTTACTATCCATGGATAAAATTATCATGTGAAATTCCTCATGGTCTTTGGCTCCAACCATGTCTTGCAGCTCTCTAGGAGTAGGAACTGTTTCAGCCACCGGCAATCCAAGCATCTTTCTTAGAATAATGTCACATACCATGTTTTATTAAAGCATACTTGCTTTAATAAAGCATACGATACTTTATTAAAACAACATCAGATATTGTGTCGCAGTTCTTCAAGTTCGAAGCTCAGTTTGTAAGGGATAATCAAGTGATGTCCCAAGCAAATATGCTATAGCTATTATTTGTATGCCCTTGACATGAAGTCTTGCTCTCAACGTTCTGAAACATGCTTCATACTCTTTTGATCGCTGTGAATGGTTGTATCCTTTCTATACTGATAGTCTACTTGATTAGGGCTAAAAAGAAAGTTTAATTGTAAGTCGCTAAGTAGCTCCTGAAATGTCAGACGACTTGATCAAAGATGATGCTGAAACTCCGATAAGGAAATCTACTTTTAGCAAATTGCTTATTGGAATTGTAGCTGCATTAGTGGTTTCTTCATTCTTGGGAGGTTATATTGTTGGCAGTGGAGAAATAAAAAACTCTTTGCTGGAACCTTCGCAGCCAACAGAGCTATCACAAACCGCTCAACTGACACAGGATACTGACCCAGGAAGGATTCTAGTCTCTTCGGATGACGACCCCGTTAAAGGAAATTTAGAAGCGTCTGTAACGATCGTTGAATTCTCTGATTATCAGTGCCCGTTCTGTGCGAGATTTTTTCGAGATACATTACCTGACCTGCGACAAGATTATATTGATACAGGAAAGGTAAAATTTGTTTATAGAGATTTTCCTTTGGAAAGTATACATTCTAATGCTATATCTTCAGCCTTGGCCGCAGAATGTGCGAACGAACAGGAAAAGTTTTGGGAATATCATGACAAATTATTTCAGAGTCAGGGAGAGTGGGCATCCTTGAGTAAGGGCGGTTCATCTAATAAATTCAAAGAATTCGCAGCTGATTTGGGGTTAAATTCAGATAAGTTTAGATCATGCTTTGATTCTGGAAAGTATCTAAACGAGATAAACAAAGATTTTCAGGATGGGGTGAAATACGGTACCAGCGGAACGCCAGCATTCTTCATAGGCAATGACAAAAATGGATATATAAAAATTGTTGGAGCACAGCCTTATTCTGTATTCCAGCAGGTTATTGATCAAGAGCTAGCCAGATAAGTGAGATAAACAGCATCTAATCAATCTATGTTATGTTAAGAATTTCAAAAACTTTCTTTGGCTCTTCGTTAGCAATCTTTGGGATCTTCTCTAGTAATGAATTAATGTGTTTTATTTAACTAGATCATATTGTTGACAAGTGACAACAATTCCTGATTTTCTCCCGAAATACCTTGATTTTGGTACATACGCTTGGTCTTTCTCTTGAATCCCTTTCTCGGCGGTGCAAGAGCAAACCATGGTTTCAACATAGATAATTTAGACAACGTTGTGGTGCCATCTGTCAGGGCATCTGCAAGTTCGTCTACACTTGCATATCCAAGTACTCTGATATCGTTGTCATCAATCTTTCTATACCCATGTTTTCTGGCTCTTTTTTCAATCAATGCCTTTACGGTTACCCTATCTGCTTTGCACCAAGCCACATAATTCTTTACTTTATGCAGCATACCAGCAAATGAAGGCTCTTCTGGTATTATTGTAGCTCTGAATTTCTTATCAAGATTCAATAACTGCAACGTGTTGTCTGCCCACGAAGGCACGTTTACTGTACCCCTGATACGAACAACCAAGTATGCGGTCATATTAACCAACACTATATGAGT
>JAZFZF010000212.1:0-2727 GCA_036443875.1 Nitrososphaerales archaeon | reverse complement strand
TTAAATCTATCGGTACAAATCCCTAAATGATGTTTTATACAACGATGTAGACATCGATCTTTGTTAACCAAAATATCGTAATTACGGTAAGGCAAATTTGGAATTGAGTAGCAAAAGATACTATTATTCGATCCTTCGAATACCCAAAGGTGTAAGCAAAGAGCAGATCAAGAAAGCCTATAGAAGGTTTAGCGTTGCATTATCACCCAGACCGGAATAAATCTTCAGAGGCTGAAGAAAGGTTCAAGGAAATCAATGTAGCTTATATGGTGTTGTCAGATGAAGACAAGAGGCAGACATATGACTTGATAGAAATTTTAAATGATATACCGCAAACCGTTGTTAGTTCCGATGTTGTGACTAACAAAAGAAGAATTTCCATAATGATCGACCCAAGCCTCTGCTTAGCATTTGGCAGCTGTGAGACACTTGCTCCAAAGGTCTTCTTTGTGGATCGCAAAGCAAGAATAAACCCAAAAGTTAGATGTTAGACGAGGAAGGAGCTGACTATCCTTGATGCAGCTCAGACATCCTCAACTAGAGCAATCAAAATTATAGACAGAGATACAGGAGAACAAATCTATCCTTAATTGTTTAATGGAATAACTTTCAATTAGACTGAAATTCATCCAGATAATATTGTTTTCGAGATTATAGCGAATGGTTAAAGCGGGTTTATGTAAAAATGTCAAGCGCACGGAATCGGAATCTTTCAGAGATGGACATTAGTATGATAGAAAGAGTTTTGTCTAACAACATAAATGGGATCAATAATCAAGCGGTCATAAGGCTTGAAAAAGAAGTTTATACTGTTAATGACATCCCGTCATCGCAATAATAGTTAGCCTACTAATACATCCAGTCAAGTTTTTACGAATTCAGGCTTTCGAAATCTTTGAACTAAAGAATTCTTTTACAGGTAATAATAAGCCTACCATGATTGCAACAAATAACATCATTACGTGTGGAATGAAGGCAGTGTAACCAATTAGAACATGTATAGTATAATAGAACACTACATATACTATATTTGTAGATAGAATGGCAAACCAAGCCCATCTTTCTCCCCTTCTGTAACTGCCCCATGATACTATTGCTAGTAGGAATCCAATCAACATGGAACCTAAAGTGGCCTCTTTTTCTTCATGAACCATCCAGCTAACTACTCCAGGATAATCGCTCTCAACTTGAGGTATCGGAGCACCGATGAAATCTTGCGTCGTTTGTATCGGGGATGGTACTGCAACCAAGACTGCGGCATTGGTAACTGACATGGTAACCGCAGCAACAAAAATAAGTTTCCAAGCAAATCCAAGATACTTGCGTTTTTTGTCACCCATTGTGTTTCTTTTATCTAATGGTTAAATATCCTTTCATACAATTATTCCTTCATGAATCTGCACTTTCCAAATTCTTTGGAAATAGAAGACCCAAAAAATGGCGATGAGAAGCAGTAGACCAATAGTGACAGAAGTGCTCTCAATCCAGGGAATGGATTTTCCGTTACCAGTGGTCTGTTCCTCTATTACGTAAGACTTACTTGTAATCGGATTTATAAGATTTTCAACTGGTGCAAATTGATCTGTCAGCAACGGGACATCATTAGTTTTTATTTCAGCAGTTAAGTAGTGATCCAAATAATCAACACCAGCAAAGGCGTCGTCCAAGCCGTTATCTTCTGCTAACTTCATCATATCATATTTGCTGTATTGCTTATCTACTTTCGTTGCTAGCACCATAACATTCTGCACGACCCCCTTGCCATAGTGGCCCGTCGGAAAGACGTAGAGAACCGGAAACACCTCGTTCATTGTCTTATACACAGCTCTAAATAGATTCGATGTATCCCCAACTATCGAGGTAGGAAGATTCGATATTATTACACCGTTAGGTTGTAGTTTATCATGTAAAAGGAGGAAATACTCTAGGGTCATCAAATGGAAAGGAACGTAGCTCTTTGAAAATGCATCCAGAATTATTATGTCATACTTTTCGTCAGTTTTCAACAGAAAATTTCGAGCATCATCATTGAATATACGTAACCTTGGGCTATCATTCAAAGAGAAATAATTTTTAGCTGTTTCAATAACATCAGGGTCTATCTCCACTACGTCTACTTGAATATCTGGATATAAGGTTAGGAAATTTTTTGGGCCTGAGAAGCCCCCACCTCCAACGAAGAGCACTTTTTCTGCGTCAGGATTTAATATCATTCCTAGGTGAAAGTATTTCGTGTAAGTAATTACCAGCTCGTTAGGTTTATCCTTATACATTTGGCTGTGAGGCAGACCGTTCAAGTAAAGTGTTCTGATGTTCCCAGAATCAGCGACGTCCAAATGGCTGTAGGGCGTCTCCTTCTCGTAGAGCAGCGTTCCGGAATGAGAAACAAGGCCTACAACTACTGATGATGAGGGTAAAAAGATGATGATGATAACAAGAACTGTGATTACTTTTGGAATCCTTGGAAGACCTAGTAGAGATACTAGCATTAATGTTAAGCCAAGCGCAAAAATGATCTGTCTGACTTCGAATGAGGGTATCAGAACGAAGACCGTCATGAAAGTGCCGATGATACTGCCTATTGCAGATAAAGAGTAAAGATTCCCTGCTACGTTTCCTAACTTCATAAGCGTATTTGTTGCCAGCTTGACTGCATATGGAGATACAATGCCCAATAGAATTGTTGGCATGGCAAGAAGCGCAAATGTTGCAAGAAGAGGAGTATAC
>JAZFZF010000211.1:0-3125 GCA_036443875.1 Nitrososphaerales archaeon | reverse complement strand
GCGAATAAGTAGGAAAATTAATTTCGCATAGTTGGAAATTTGTTGGAACGTTACCTAATGGCAATGTAGTCTTGCAGGAATAAATAAGTGATGAACTACTGGCCTCTAGGGCTGGTAGTTCAGGGGTAGTAATACTCGCTTCGCAAGCGAGAGGTCGCGGGTTCGAATCCCGCCCAGTCCATAGATTCGACATACTCGTTAGCATTATCACTCGTCTTATGTTTACTATTAGCAGTAATATTCTTCCAGAGTAATGGGTAAATCTCTAGAATCAAACTTTTTGATTGGAGGGGCAGAAGAAGATCATTTAGTTAACACAAACCTCATAATACGATTGAACTAGTTTTTTAAAAATCAATTCAATCTACAAATTCAAGAAATAATTATCAATTTATGTCGTACGCTCTTGTCAGCAAATCAACTGTCAATCCTAATTCTTTGCCAGAGCCTTCCTCAACCTGTAGCATGCATGACTCTCCTGTTGTGTAGACCTTTCTTTCCTGTTTTACAGCATCAAACAATTCTCTTCCTATCTGCATTGCTAGATCATAATTATCTTTTATGAAACTATATGAGCCACCAACACCACAACAACCCTTCTCAACTATATGATAGCGTAGCTTTGGTATCAGGTCAAGGAGGTGCGTTACATGTTTATCAACACCTTGCACTATAGTATGACAGTGGAAGTGTATACCTACCTCCTCGTCTATAGGTTTAAAATTAGTATCTAATTCATTTCTCCGATGCAAATTGCTGAAAAATTCATGTATATCATAAGTATTGTCAACGATTGTTCTCGTCTGCTCGTTATCGAGTACATTAAGGTAATCCATCTTCAATGCAATGGAGGAACTGGGCGAGAAACAAACTACAGGTATACCCTTTGACACATGTATATACAGGTTCTTTACATTGTATTCAGCAATTTCTTTTCCTACATCAGGAGCACCCTCCAACAAGGCTGGTAGTCCAGAAGACATCTGTGTTGGGAAAATAACACCGTAACCATTCCTTTCTAGCATTTTTACTATACGTATGCCAAGCATCGGATCTACATATCGAATATAGGTGTCGCAGAAGAATACCACGTGTTTGTCCTTTGGTGGACTCTTGTATTCCTTAAACAGAACATCAAAAGTTCTTCTGCTGAATCTTGGGAATGTCTTCCTTGCGTCTATCCCCGTCTTACCTTCAAGCAATTTTCTGAACAATCTGTTGTTCATAAGGAAATTTGATAATGGCGCTAGCTTGCAACCAAGCAATGCAAATTTGTCTATGTTTACGAAATATTCATAGCCTTTTGGCAGACCCCTCTTCTTAGCATACGCAGCCCGTGCCTCTGCCATTGACTTGCCTACGTCAACATTTGAAGGACAATCAACCAAGCACATCTTACACTGCACACAATATTTGTAAATTATATCCTTGTATTCTTCGGTCAAGGCAAAATCCTGAGCAAGACCATGAACCTTCGAAAGCCATCTCAATACGTTGTTCCTTCCCCTACAGCTTGCAACTTCATCGTTTAGTCCCTTGTATACCGGACACATTCTCAAACCGAGATTGAGTTCTCTACAAGCACCACATCCGTGGCACAGATCCACCTCGTTATCATAACTCAGCTCTTTTCTGTAACCAGTTATTTCGTTTTGTACTCTACTATCATCTATTTGCCAATTCAATATAGTTTCCTGATCCTTGCGCTTGTGACCATACCTGAAACTGTTTACATATGTTCCTTGTAACGTAATCTTCTTGTTTGGGTTCATTATGTTTTTGGGATCAAACAATTCCTTTACCTTTACAAACAACTGATAGACTTCATCGCCATACACATCTCTTATGAATTCGGAACGTGCGAGACCATCACCATGTTCACCAGATATACTACCATTGACACTTGTTATTGCTTTTAGAAGATCGTTTGTTACTTCTTTCATTATTTTTATTTCTTCATCTTTCCCCATATCAAGCAAGGGTCTAGTATGCAAGTTGCCATCACCCGCATGACCATAGATGACGTAACTCAAACTATGTTTGTTATATACCTCTTGTAGGGTATGAACTAGAAATCCTAGTTTATCGACAGATACCACAGGATCTTCCATAAAAGCAACCGGCTTCTTGTTCTCTTCTCTTATCTTCATGGTGTATGATAAGGCGTTCTTTCTGATCTCCCATAATCTTTCAATTTCGTTACTGTCAAATGAACACACAATAATTTTAGCATCGATCTGATCAAGTATGTGTGTAAGGTGATTGATAGAATCTTCCACTTCTTGTGTATTATTACCATCGAACTCCACAAAGAGCAAACAATTAGTATCCATTGGCACCTTTAAAGCAAATTCATCATTTGAAGTTCTAGCCAGTTGTATAACGGTTCGGTCTAAAAGCTCCAATGCAGATGGCCTTAGTTCTGCTATTTTTGTAACAGATTTCGATGTTTGCAATGTATCGTTAAAGCCCAGAAGCATCAACGCCTTTTCCTTAGGAAGATCCGTTATCTGGAACTTGGCCTTTACTACGATACCAAGGGTGCCTTCGGACGCAACGAATATCCGACTCATGTCAAGTATGTTGCCTCTTAACACCTTATCAATCCTATATCCACACGAATTCTTTCTGACTTTCGGAAATTTACGTTGGATCAGTTCTTCATTTGGTTGTAGTAAGTTAAAGAGTGATTCCAGTAACTTACCTTCAATCGAATTGCCTTTATTACGCCATACATCACCTCCAATTTCTACAGGTTCGGTGTGTAGAAGTTCACCATTTGACAAAATCACATCAAGTGACATTACATAGTCTATCGTGCTTCCATACTTGACTGTGTGTGTACCACTTGCATTAGTTGCTATCATTCCAGCAAGTGTGCAATAGTTCGCACTTGACGGATCTGGCGGTAAATATTTTCCATGTTTTTTCAGTTCTTTATCCAGAATACCCTTGTATGTCCCTGGGTCTACTACTACATAGTTTTCCTTCGCATTAACTTCTAAGATCGTGTTCATATATTTGGTAAAATCTATGATTATGCCGTCACCTATTGCCTGACCAGCAAGTCCACTACCACCACCCCTTGAAATTACTGGGATGTTATTTGCAGATGCAAATTTTAC
>JAZFZF010000210.1:0-8805 GCA_036443875.1 Nitrososphaerales archaeon | reverse complement strand
CAATTATAGGGTAATAATAAGGGAGTCTGTAACCCAATTCCTTTTCGTAGTATTCTGTGATATAGCGTAAAACTTTTGTATTGATACCATCAAAAGAGCCTTTAATCATTGAATATATGAAGATCATAGCCTCCAATGGAATGTTACCTGCTCTCTCTCCAATGCCTAACAATGTACAATTGTTTAACGAAGCACCGTAAAGCCATGCCGACATCGCATTTGATACTCCAAGATGGAAATCATTCTGACCATGAAATTCAAGCCATTCCGAAGGTACACCTAGTGCCTTGTTGAACAACCAGAAAAGCTTTGGAATTCCTCTAGGCAAAGCAGCTTCCGGCCATGGTAAACCAACACCCAATGTATCGGGACATCTGATCTTTACAGGTAAGCTATATTTTTCTGCAAGTTTCATCGCTTTTTTTACAAGTGGAACTACTGTACCAAAAATATCGGCTCTAGTCACGTCTTCCAAGTGCAATCTAACAGCGATGCCACTTTTCAGTGCCTCTTCGGTAACATCCAAGTAATTTTGTATTACCTGCGACCTGCTCTTTCCCTTGAATTTGTAGAAGATATGATAATCACTTATCGAAGCAAGTATACCTGTTTCTTCCAGTTTCAGTTCTTTGATATACTCCAAGTCTGCTTTGGAACTTCTCATCCATCCCGTTATCCTTGGAAATTCATACCCCAGATCCATACACTTCTTTATCGCTTCCCTATCCTTCTTGGTGTAAGGAAAGAATTCAGTATAGTTTACCTTACCCTTCTTTCCACTAAGATCATGCAACAATTTGAACAAATTCGTTATCTGCTCAACCGAATACGGCTCCCTAGATTGCTGACCATCCCTGAATGTTGTATCAGATATCCATAAATGGTTCGGGGTATTCGTGTTTATTACGACACCATCGAATATAGCTTTAGGAGCGCCCTTGAACGGGAACATATCCTTGTATAGTTGGGGCTTCTCCACATCAACAACTTCATAATCAGGAAGGTCTATTGCCTCGCTTTTGACAAACGCGAGGAACCTCTTTCTTTCCTCAAAATCCAAAGTGGCCATTATCTTTTGCTAGAGTGTCTCCGGTTGCTATATTAATAAATCTAACTATCATGATTTTTTATGAAAATCATTAACAAACTTGATCTACACTATCTAAATATTGATTATGGTGCTAAATTGATTATAATTAGTACAAGTTAAATTATTCTTGGTGACCTTTTCCGCTAAATGAATTTAAGAGCCCAGAAGGCATGCAGTAAGCATGAATTACGATGATGTCATGAAACTAGCGCTAGAAAGGGGTTTCTACTTTCCTAGCTGCGAGATTTACCATGATTCACAGGCAGGTTTCTGGGAATACGGCCCTCTAGGTGTTGGTTTCAAGAATAGGTTCATAGAATTATGGAAGCGAGAATTGGTAAGAAGGGACAGCATGATCGAGATCGATGGGTCGCAGATAATGAGCAAGAATGTCTTTATAGCCTCTGGTCACCTGAAGAGCTTCAGCGATCCAATTGTAAAGTGTACAAAGTGTGGTTCTATATTCAGAGCAGATAGGTTTGTAGCTGAGAAGATAGAAGAGAATGTTCCTGAGAGGATGAATGATTCCGATATGGACACATTGATCACTGAACATGGTTTGAAGTGTTTCAAGTGCAAGGGTGAGCTGGGAAAGGTAAGCAGGTTTAACATGATGTTCAAAGTATCGATTGGCCCAAGTGCCGAAGAAGCATACCTTAGACCAGAAACATGCCAGACGATCTTCGTTGACTTTCCTAGAATATTCAAGGTGATGCGTGGTAAGTTACCGTTGGGCATAGCACAGATAGGTAAGAGTTTCAGGAACGAAATAGCACCTAGGCAGAGTTTGCTGCGTCTGAGAGAATTCTACCAAGCAGAGATTGAAGTTTTCTGCAATCCCAGAAGACTAAACGAAATTGACAGGTTTGATGAAGTTAAAAGTACTGTATTAAGAATATACGAAGGAAATTCAATGAAGGAGTTAACATGTGAACAAGCTGTTATTAGTGGTGTTATACCAAACAAGCTGATCGCCTATTACCTTACTTTGCTGAATGACTTTTATTCTAAAACTGGAATTGATATGAAGAGGGCAAGGTTCAGAAGACTTGGAGATGACGAAAAGGCTTTTTATGCTACTGTAGCCTATGACTTTGAAGTTGAAACCACAACTGGGTGGCTGGAACTTGTTGCATGCAACTATAGATCTGATTATGATTTGGCAGGCCATGCAAAGATTAGCAAGCAGAACATGGAGGTGCTTGATGTAAATGATAAGGTCTTGCCACATGTCTTCGAACTTTCCATAGGTATAGATAGAAGCCTTTATTGCATACTGGAACATTCGCTTGCAGAAGACAAACCCAACGATAGATTACTTCTAAAATTGAAACCCTACCTTGCTCCCATACAGGTAGGAATATTTCCATTGGTTACCAAAGATGGTCTCGCCGAACAAGCTTCTCGGATATTTTCTGGTATAAAGAAGAACTTTGATGCTGTGTATGATGAAGCTGGTTCTATAGGCAGAAGATATAGAAGGCTTGACGAGAGCGGCGTACCCTTTGGTGTTACCATTGATAGACAGACACTGGAGGATGATACTGTTACAGTAAGGGAGAGGGATAGCATGCAGCAGGTACGAATAAAATCTACAGAACTTGCCGATTATCTGGCAAAAGCAAAGAAGGTCGATTAACTTATACAGCAGACTTGAGGTAATTTGTAAGGTAACTTCTGTACGCTGTCAATGTATCCTCACTCATTATTATAGGCAGATCCACGGTCTTCAGGCCATACCATTCCAGATACCTTGTTGATATCGCTGCTCCACTAACAGCAAGTATTCTCACTATCAGCATTCTGTATCTATGCACTTTACACATCTTGTCAATCACATTATGTGGTAATTCAAATCGTGAGTTAGAGTCTACTGCTTCTACAATAGTTCTATCCCTAGACCTGTAGAGAGGAACGTTCATGTTGAATTCTGGTATCATAACATTCGCTCTAAAACCAAATTCTGTACAGATCAGTCCTGTAACAAATTCCCTACATGATATTTCTCCAGAATTGATGCCTGACACACAACATCTACAGATAGTACCTATTTATTTTAGGCTAATCCCATGATAAAATTACCAATGGTTTTCCCTTCATACCAAATTCTCTCCTTAGAATAGGCTAGTAAGAAATAACGACTATTTTATTAATGAATAACGACTATTTTATTAATGAATAGCGCCTATTTTTATCTCGCGTCAAATGTATACACTTGATAAGCTTCATGCTAGGATAATTACTTGCCAAAAATGTCCCAGACTTGTAAAGTATGTCAGAAATGTTGCAAAAGTGAAAGTAAAGCGTTATAGGGACTGGGAGTACTGGAGTAAACCGCTGCCAGGATTTGGCGACCCAGATGCAAGACTTTTGATAATAGGCTTGGCACCAGCAGCTCATGGAGGCAACAGAACGGGTAGGATGTTCACAGGTGATTCGTCAGGTGACTGGCTAGTTAGAGCACTTTATGAGAATGGGTTTGCAAATCAAGTTAGTAGCGAAAGAAAGGATGATGGCTTGGAGCTCAAGGGTGTCTATATAACAGCGATACTTCGATGTGCACCGCCAGAGAACAAGCCCACAAGAGAAGAGATTGATAGTTGTGCATGTTACCTAGTTGAAGAGTTAAAAATCTTGAAGAACGTTAATGTTATCTTAGCACTAGGTACATTGGCATTCAATACTTATACATCTATGCATAATATCAGGGGATTGAAGTTTGCTCATGGTGTATTTTACAACCTTGGTGATATAACATTAGTTGCATCATATCATCCGAGCAGACAGAATACACAGACTGGAAAATTAAAGTGGGAGGAATGGATAAGTGTATTTACAAAGATCAGAGATCTAACCAATTAGAAAACATCGATCTTAAAATCGAGTTTAACATCTTCTATTTCATCCTGCATGCCAAGACTCTGTGCAATCTTTTTGAACTCTTCTTTGTTTTTTGACACAAGTATCTGCATTCTTCCTTTGTTCTGTGCAGCAATGTCATGATTCTGTAGATATGTCTCTACCTGATTTACCGTGTTGATTACAGGATCAACGAATTGTACTTTGGGGTAAATACTCGCTATACGCTCTTTGATCAATGGTAAATGCGTGCTGGCCAAAATTATAACATCGGTTTTTGGATTTGATGTTATACTTGTAGTATTATTTGCGATAATTCTATTGACCTCTTTATCATCATCTAAAAACTTTCCCGATTCAACAAGATCTATAATAGGTGACGCATTTACTTTGATTATCTTTGCAGTTGTTATGTAAGGATTGATATAGTCATCAAGGAATTGGCCTTCTACTATTCCCTCTGTCGCTAACAAAGCAATGAATTTTGTTTTAGACAACGCTACTGCATCGCCAATATTCAGATAAACACCAAAAACTGGGACATTTACATGAAGCTTGCATTCCTTTAGTACTTTCATTGATGGTGTTACGGAAGCAACAATTATTGCTTTAGGATCAAATTTTTCCAGATATTTCAATGTCTGTATTGTAATCAACTTTAACTGTTCCCTGGTTTTTTTACCATAAGGATAGTGCGCTCTATCAGCTAAATACACTATGGATTCGTTTGGCATTTCCTTCCGTAATGATTGTATGACCGAGAGTGAACCCACACCAGAATCGAATACCGCTATAGGCCTGTTATCCACGGTATTGTAATGCTAAACACACTAATAATTTGATTGCTGAATTGATCAAGTTAGTAGTTTGTCGCTTTTATCAATAATAATACACACCTAAAATTAATAATAAAATGTAATAGGATGATGTATGAGTAGTTTCGATAAGAACTGGACTAAAAGTGATAATAGAGGAGTTGAGGATAAGATACGGGATACCATAACACCTCAAGGACCTCTAAAACCAAGACTGGATACAGCCACAAATAGACTACATACACAGATACAAAAGATGGATACCATGCTTGCGAAGATGGCCGAGAAGGACTCTACACTCTTCAAAAGGGTAGTGGATTCCATGCAGAAACATGATGTTGATGCAGGAAGGGTATTATCCAATGAACTCGCAGAGGTTCGTAAGGTAACAAAACTATTGGGTAATACAAGGATGGCGATGGAACAAGTACACTTGAGATTGAGTACTATTCATGACGTTGGCGATGCAGTTGTTGCACTTGCACCTGCAGTAGGCGCTCTTAAGACTGTTAAGGCAGGTCTAGTGAAGTTTATGCCAGATGCAGAAAACGAGATTGGTGAAATGTCGGGTATGCTTGGCAACTTACTTGTAGATACATTACAGGGAGGTAACTTCGCCTTCCAGAACGATGTGTCAAGCGAGGAAGTTGATAAGATACTTGCAGAGGCATCGGCAGTAGCGGAGAAGAGTGTCGATAGCAGATTGCCATCAGTACCAGGTGCTGAAGAGTTACCTCGATTCACATAAAGGTGCTAGCAATGGGAAGGCTTGCGGCACTCGCTATATTTTCTGCAGTAGGGTTTACTATCGGGTTTCTGGGCTACCTAGCGTATCCCACATTTTCAACTTGGGCTTTTACCGGCATTCCAAGTTTATTGCTAAGTCAGGCATTCATTGGTGCAGTTGCTTCTGGTATAACCGGCTTGATCGCAACTTTGGCTCTCGTGATACGCTGGTCAAAGAAGCCCTAGTTCTTTATCACAAATAGGCAAGGAATAATGATTGCTCAGGTTAAGTTGCCTCTAGGTACAAATGTATCATATCTTATAGAACAAATTCGCAAATATTATGGTATCTCTGTTATATATCTTCCATGCTTATTTATAATCAATGGAAAATAGTTTACGGTAATGCGAAATTTAATGAAATCAATGGCTCTAGTTGTTGCTGCGGTGCTGTTAGGTTCAGTAATGATGACGGCGATCCCGCAATCTTACGCACATGCACCAGGAGTAGACGAAATTCCTCAGGAATGTCTTCCTCCTGATACCCAAAAATTCGTAGGAACACAGATCCTTAGTAAGATCCATGGCGTTAGCGTAATCTCACCAGTTGGAATAATTGCTCCTGGCGATAAGGTGACTGTCGAGTCAATCTTTGACAATACACAATCCCAATCGTCAAGTGACATAATGGACCGAGTGAGGTTCCTATGGTTCAAAGATGGCGTATTAGTGTTTTAAGAAGTTGTAGCGAAACCGGGAGGTTTCGAGTTGAAGACCTGGTCAGTTCAGTCTATGCAAGAAGTATCTGACGGCGACTCTACTTGGATGGTATTTGCTTGCTATGAGAGGAGTGTGAATGGGCAAACACAAAATCTGCTCCATGTCGATAAGACCACATTCACGGTATCTCCCACAATCAGGGAACCTGTATGTGAATGTAAGGGCATAACGCTCCTTAAAGTGATGTACAATGGTGACTCTGGTGTGGATATAGAGGTCGAGAACAAGAATATTGACGACTTCACAGTAGAGAATGTACAAAATGGAGACATGATAGTAGTACCAAAGGATGGTAAGGATAAGCTTAGCGGCGATGCAAAGTTCAAGATAGATGGTGTAGAGACGAAGATACACGTATCATGCTCGAAACCATTGGATGTTGGCGACGTATTTGGTGACCTAGAAGTCGTTGAATTAGACAAGATACTCAAACAATAATGCAGAAAAGCATTACAACCAGATTACGGAGGAACTAAACTCCTTTTTTTATTTTTGTTACGATATTTCTTAGATGGTACTATATAGAATGATGAGCAAGTCCATTATCCTCTAGCAATTGAGCAGTACTTGCTTGATGATATGATGTCAAAAGTAAATAGCAACTAGATGTTTATTATATACTCTCTAACTTTGTATGGTTCTGGTGTAGGTACATCTACAATTATCCTGCATTCCTGATGCTTTAATGAAAGGCTTGATTAGCCACATCTATTACATCTATCCATGTTGTGCTCAATGCTCTCTGATGGCCTGAAGGAATGAGACATATCCTTATGACCAGGCTTTCTTTCATCTTTATTGTTACCGTCAGCTCTCCTCTCCTTCTTTATCTTCTTCCCTGATGTCGTTAAGTTATACAAATTTCCATTACTAAAGCTCATAAATACACGATACTTAATTCGTTTCATTACTTTTAATTTTTCTGGTAATAGTTTCAGAGATCCTGCATCGAAGATTGGAGTGACTCTCCCTCTAGCCGTGATTCAATAGGAGTCTGAACTGTGAGCTTCGTACTGTTCGCCTATTTAGGCTAAAAGTAAAAATAACTTATACCATTACTTTTAGCTTCTTTCATGAGTCATGGAATATGTTAGGTTAGGTAAATCGGATCTAAGAGTTTCAGTTATAGGATTAGGCGCTTGGCAGATAGGTAGCACTGGATGGGGATGGTCAATCGATTTTGAAAAGGAACAGGCAGTGAAAACGATAAACAAAGCTATTGAGCTCGGAATAAATTTCATTGATACAGCTGAATCGTACGGGGCAGGTTTATCAGAGAAGATAATTGGAGCAGTCATTAAAGAAAATCGTGAAGAACTTCTAATTGCAACAAAGATTTCCTCATCCAATCTTTCATATGATGATGTGCTTGCTGCTGCAGGAGGAAGCCTGACTAGGCTAGACATAGACTATATTGACCTTTACCAGATACACTCGCCTAATCCTTCGATACCAATCAGGGAAACAATGAAAGCTATGGAAAAACTAGTTAGCGAAGGCAAGATTAGCTACATAGGCGTAAGCAACTTTAACGTAAACGATCTCAGGGAAGCACAAGAAGCATTGTCATCACATGACATAGTATCAAACCAGGTCGGATACAACTTACTTCAAAAGGAAATAGAGGACGACTTGCTTCCATATGCAAGGAAAGAAGGCATATCAATAATAGCGTACAGTCCACTTGCTAAGGGGGCACTAACGGGGAAGTATAATGAGCATAACAAACCAACAATAGGATTCAGAGCATCTGATAGGATTTTCTCATCTCGTTACATGGAAGCAATATCAAATCTAATCAAGTCATTAACAGAAATTGCGAAAAGAAGAAATGTTACTGTTCCACAGGTTGCTTTAAACTGGCTCATCAAAGATCCCTTAATAGTACCGATTCCTGGGGCAAAGAATCTAAGACAGGTTGAGGATAACGCAGGTGCTTCCGGATGGAGGCTTGATAAATACGAATTAGAAATGATAGAGGAAGCATATGCTGAAGTTAAAGGAAAGCTTTAACCTTCAAGAAAACATGGATTATTGACGTATATAAAACAAAAAATAAAGGATTAAACGCTATCGTATAGTATTATTCTTCCTCTACACTTACTTCAGACGTAGCCCCAGTTATCTTTTACAACCTCTTCTGTCGTGAGAACCTTTACACAATCTAAGGACGATACTTCGATGGTGCTGGTGACGACATGGTATTTGATGGCAAAGGGATGAAATGAAATTTAAGAGTTTACACAAGTATCCATACATTGGGGCAATCTTCCGTACTTCTCACGGTATTCATGCAGGAGCTTCTCTTTTATTTCGCCATAAGATGGTATAGCAAAGCATTACCTAGCTGATAATATCAAGCAGGAATACTCCAAATTCTGTATTCATTTTATATTATAAGTTTAAGTTTTTAGTTTGGATGTTCAAATTTTCCGAACTACTTGACCACTGGTCCTTCTATTATCTGTAACAAACACGTGTAATAAACCAGAATAAGTGTAATGTGTAGTACAGAAAATAACTGTCCTTTTTCCA
>JAZFZF010000209.1:0-4240 GCA_036443875.1 Nitrososphaerales archaeon | reverse complement strand
TTTAGTTCGGGGAATACTATTAACGATTTCATTACCCACACTCTAGCGATATAACATACCCTACACTGACTAACGAGTAAATTCTTTATTTTTCAATATTGAAAGGCTTCTCTTAATTAGCTTACTGCATCGGGACATCAAATTCTTATTTTGCAAATTTAGCAAGTAGATCGTGAAATTCATTCTCGCTGAGTGGAGGTATTTTTGCTATTTGGATATTTTCCTGCACGTTTTCTCTGTGCTTCTGTCCGACAAGGGGAATTACACCACTCGATCTGACGAACTGTAAACATCTAAGAGCTGGCGAATCTATATCAGCGAACTTTGGTATTGTATTTTTATGTAAGAGTTGTCCTTGTAACAAAGGTATGCTGGTAAATACACCTATATCCAGTTTTTTCGCAGCTTCTAGAAATGAAACAGTCTCACTATCAACTTCCTGGTTTCTTTCGGTTAAGGCTTCACTCATCATCATATTAAATGGCAGCTGCACGAATCTGAATCCATTCTGCTCACCACCAACTTCTTTAGCTATATTTGTAACATTTTTGAGGTTGAGGTATTCCATGTTAGCTTTATTAACTCTGAAGCAGTTCCATGTGGCCATTCCGTAGTGTCTTATCTTTCCCTCCTTCCGCTTCTCTTCATAGAACTGAAACGCTTCTTTTAACATCTGTATGAATTTGATTATACCTACATCCTGTACCTGTCCCTCCACAGAGTTGTGCAAATACATAAGATCTATGCAGTCGAGGCCAAGATTTCTGCTGCTTCTCTCCAGCTGTTCTTCAAGGTAAGGTATAGTCATACAATGATACCCTGATGATATATCATCGGCCTCTATTATGCCAGTTTTGATGAGGGTGTTTTGAATATAAGTCCAAAACTCCGTAGGGACATCCGCATCATTTGTTATATAGCCATTTTTCGTACTGATGAAAATTTCATCCCGTTTAACTTCACCTGATTCAATTAGTTCCTTCAAAGCCTTTCCCACAGATCGTTCTGCCTTTTGCGATCTGTAATTAATCGCAGTATCTATCACATTGATTGCACCCGACTGTATGGACAACTTTGTCGCATCTCTCACCATTTGATCTGTAGTATCATTAGGCTCACCAAGATATGTGCCCATGCCCACACTCGTAAGGTAAAGGTCATTTACCGAGCGGAAGTGTCCTTCTGCAGCAGTCCTTTCATGCCTTTCCTTGAACCTAGCAGTGCCTTCCTCTGTAGCAAAACCTCGAATCATATTCTATTTCAATACACAATCTCTTAAATACTTGCTTCCAAGACAATTTTAAATGATTTATGTGAAGATAAACATTCGTTAAAACTTCATCAAATCAAAAAACTCAAGACAAGCAGTACTCCGACCAGTCTTGAAAATGTAACAGCAGAACTCATTGCTGGAACCAGTGATTTTGTATCATTATTATCTTTCTTCAAAGTTCTTCCGATCCTAATGGCAAGTGGGACCGCAGCGCAACAGATCAATGAATAAATTGGTAGCATATTCAGTATGATCCCAACTGCAATCAACGCGTATACTATAGATGGGAAGAACGTAAAGAAAGTTGATGCTTTCTTCATCCCTAATACTATGACTAGCGTCTTCCTTCCCTTACTCTTGTCCGCATCGTGATCAGCAAATGAATTCACGAATAACACTGACGCTGATAGTAGACCAACTATTACCCCCACATACAATGCATTAGGAATTATCTGTGCCGTCTGGACAAAAAATGTACCCAAAACAATCATGACACCTTTAATGGTAACGAACAGTTCGCCCAAACCTGCATTTACTATACTTGTTGAGTAGAAGTAGATAGAAAGAACTGCAAATGCTAGGATTATGGCTATTGTAAAGCCTCTAAGAAAGACGAGGTATATTCCGATCGAGGTTCCTAATGCAAGAAAGACTAGACCCACAGTGTAAATAGTTGACGGTTGTATTAAATTTTCTGGCAAAACTCCTGTACCACCACTGAAGGGAGTTCTCTTCGTCAACTTGTCTATTCCGCGCTTGTAATCCCAGTAATCATTGAGTAGATCCACACTTGCGTGTAGACATGCCACGCCCAGGTACGTCAGAAGAGCGTAAAATGGATCGAACTGCTGAAACTTCCACCATGATACTGCCAAACCTACGCTAACAGCTATTACAGAAGCAAGGAGAAATCTTATCCTTATTGCCCTTAACCAGCTCGAAAGCATCACTATAAAGATTCAGCACTTATAGTTTAAGTTAAATTTTTCACAAAATCAGGTTAATGTAAACAATAATCTATGCTGGCGAGAGTGTTACGAACACCTTTGTGGTGCCAGAATTTCCATTGTCTTTGATTATTTTTGCAACTGCCATATCTCTGATATTCATTACGAGATTTATTCCAAATCTGTAACTAAGAAGACTAAGAATGGAAGTACAATGCTAAAACCTAGAGTTCCAATAAAGTTAATGAGAAGTATTGAATATGGAAATCTTATTCTGCATGTCGAACCGCCTTGGTTAATTTTTGAAACCGATTTAACTTTCATTCATATCAAACCAATCTTTATGCATTTCCCCTCTCATTAAGATGGTTAGTAATATGCACATTCTAGGCACCCAACCTAAGGCATGAGATAAAGCAAGGAGTATAAATCCCCTATAGATATGGTCGGTAGTAGGTGGTGGTGGGCATGGGCTTCAACAAGCAGGTCACTTGGATATTATCTGCAGTTCTAATAATTTCCATGGTGGGACAAGTTCAGACTTTCGTTCCTGAAGACGTGGACGCTCAAGTGCAATCGGCAATCTGTGCCAAACTGGAGACGAACAAAAAGATATACAACAAGGGAGAGATAGTCATATTTACATTTACTAATGGTTGTAAAAGGACGATTCAGTTGCCAAGTCCAGCTCCTTGGACCATCGAGGACGGCCAAGAACGCATGGTCTTTGAGTTTATTGCGCCGCCTGTGACTGTAGAAATCAAGCCAGGTGACGGCATGAGCTGGCAGTGGGATCAGAAAGATAGCGAAGACCACCAGATCGTATTAGGCACCTACACAGTTACTCTCAAGACGGTGGAAGAGAATACAGATATCGTGAACTCTGCACGCTTTGAGGTAGCTGGAAAAGGACAGACGAATGCAGGTGTCCTAGTCAAGTTGGATGTTCCGTTCCCTCTAAAGGTTAATCAAACCGCATCAGTCGAGCTCACTAATATGACGCTAAAATTTATCATAGTTGAAGATTCGAGATGTCCGGCGGATGTTGTTTGCGTGTGGGAGGGACTGGCAACGATCTTGGTTAGGGTCATGGACGTTTACAAAGATGTGGTAGCTGATTTAGATCTGACAAACACAGGAGATTTGATAGTTAAAGCTTTTGGAGGATATTACATAGGAATGGTAAATATTGAGCCCTACCCCACGACGAGCAAACGAATAGAGCCGTCGGAGTATGTTGCAACCCTAGCTATTTCTAAGCTCGGAGAGGAAGAAGAGCAGGAGAACGGTGAAGGAATAACTCCAATGTTAGTGATGATAACGGATAATCGTTCTACAGCAGTAGAAGTCACTCTTGACAGAGGAATAATACAAGGTAGTAAGGTCAAAATAGATCCACCACAGCAAGTTGAATTTGACTTAATATTCCGTGATCTGGAAACGCTGCGGATACTTGAACATGTGAACTATATAATAACGGTAGTAGATGAGACTGGGAGTCAACTAATACATGAATCAAAGCATGTACATGAAGGGATAGCCTCACACTCGATATCATTCTCAGATACAGACTCATTTACTCTTGCGGTCGACATTGAAGGTATAGGGATAAACAAACCATATGATACTACATATAGCGGGACTGCTAGTACAACGATAACAGTAACTCCTGAGTTCTCACTTGGTATAATTGCAATATTAGCTGCAATAGTAGCTATCAGTATAGCAGCATCTAGGCTTAAGAGCTCAGCGCATCACTCGTTCACTGTGGTCGCTCCCCGTGGTCGCTAAAACTCAAACTCTGCTCCAATGGCGTTAGCGAATCGATTGATGAAGTTAAACACACTTGATATAGTAATAATCTCCAGAATTTGTTGATCGGTCATACCATGTTTGGTTTTGAGATTTTCATGGTCTTTTTCAGTTACCTTGTAGGATTCATTTGATATCTTCAGTGCTAGGTCAAGGACTGCCTTTTCTTTTTCAGAGAGACTTGAGGACAGGTAATCCTTGTTTAGTT
>JAZFZF010000208.1:0-3749 GCA_036443875.1 Nitrososphaerales archaeon | reverse complement strand
ACCATTTTTTACTTATTATTTTAGTGCTCTTTCTTTCTAATCTATTCATTACTCTTCCAAGATATCGAACATGTTTCAGCAATTCATAGTTCCAGTATACAAACAATGCAGCCAAAAGATCCAAAATGAGTATACTTGAAGCAAGGACAAAAGGATGTATATGCGCAGAAATGCCTAGTGGTATTATAGACTCTTTACCAAGTGGTGGAATTATGTATGTCGTAAGCAACCACGTAAGATTGGTAGCATATTCATACTTCAGTACAAAAAAGAAGGATAGATAAAGAGCACCTACGGCTGGAGGAATGAGTATTTTGAAGTATTTAGCGTTGCTTTTGATTATTATCTTCATAGCATACTAAATCTTGATATGCTAAGCTCATAAACCTTTACAATCAAGCAGGATTCATTCTGCCCATTGACTTGGATTTATGCGTATTATTCATTCTACCAATTGACCAAATGCCATAGGATAATCCAATGTTACAATATTGCATAACTCGCTTTCTGCTCAGATGGAAATGATTGAATTGGACAGAATTTGGACAAAGTAATAAATATACCAAAAGTGAAATTTGCTTAATGGAAACAACTCTTATCATAGCTGCGGCAGCAGGTGTAGCCTCTTTCTTCTCACCATGCATGATACCAGTATTACCTGCATTCCTAGCATACCTCTCAGGAACTAGCGTTCGCGAGATGCGTACGACCAACGGACTAGAACTAGCTACAACTAGGCTCAACATCTTTCTGAATACAGTATTTTTCGTGTTGGGGTTCGCACTAGTCTTCTCATTACTGGGCGTTATGTTAAACAGCGTATTCTCTATCATTGCTGCTGATTTTGTATTGTGGCTTGCAAGGATAGGAGGGATTATGATAATTGCCTTTGGACTATACATGCTTGCATCAGCAAAGCTCCACTTTCTAAATTTTGAGAAGAAGATCAAAATTTCCAAATTCAAACTAAGCTATCCTACATCCTTTATGTTCGGGCTTGCATTTGCAGCCGCATGGACACCCTGTGTTGGTCCTATACTGGGTAGTATATTTACACTAGCAGCTGCTTTGCCGGGGCAGGCATTCAATCTGTTATTGGTATATTCCCTAGGGTTAGGAATTCCATTCCTGCTAGCGGGATTATTCTTCTCGAGAGCAACTGTTTTCGTTAGAAGAGTGAGCAAACATTTGAAGTACTTCAACATAATTGTGGGCGCTGCATTGATCGCGTTGGGTATACTTGTATTCACTAATCAGCTAGCGGTGATAGGAAGCTTTCCAATTGTGAACGAGATCATATTGAGTTGATCGAAATGAGAACAGAGGTAAGGAGTGCAATTATAGTCTTTGCCGCAATAGGTGTAGTTATAGCAGGAACAAGTATTTACTTTAATTCTATCCAGACAGGAAACAGTGTTTCACTCAAGCCTACGGTAACAGACGATTCAGGTACTGTCAAGATTGACAAGTCCAAGTTTCTCAAAGCACCAGAACTAGAGGGAATAAATGGATATATCAATACCGAGCCTCTTACTATAGCTGGGCTACAGGGCGAGGTAGTAGTCGTAGATTTCTGGACCTATTCATGCATAAATTGCATCAGAACTATCCCATATCTGAATGGATGGTATGAAAAGTATTCTGATGATGGTCTTGTAATTCTAGGCGTTCATGCTCCAGAGTTCGAGTTTGAAAAGGACTACAATAATGTAAAAGCTGCTGTAGAAAAGTTTGAGGTCGGGTACCCAGTGGTGCAAGACAATGAAATGTCCACATGGAAAGCATACAAGAATAACTATTGGCCGCATAAGTACATTATCGATCATGAGGGTTACATACGCTACGACCATATAGGAGAGGGAGCTTATGAGGAAACAGAATCAGTTATACAGGAATTGCTGAAGGAAAGAGCTGCCGCATCTGGTATTGAAATTAACGTTGAAAATGATACAGTATCTCCTGAATCAGCTGTTGACGTTGAATTCTCCAGAATACAAACACCTGAGCTTTATCTTGGTTATGCTTATGGCGTTGAGCTGGGCAATAAAGAGACATTCATACCAAACGGGACAATGAATTTTTTACTTCCTGAGGATATAATGCCGAACACAGTTTACTTGCATGGAATTTGGAAGAGTAGTAGAGATTATATGGAATTGGTATCTGATACTGGCAAAGTTGTTTTGAATTACAATGCAAAGGCAATGAATATAGTTGCTGCAGGAGATTCAATACTCACTATTAGACTTGAGAACGTATCGATAGATAATTCTAATATGGGTAAAGACGTTCATGATGCCAAGGTACTCGTATCGGAAGAAAGACTATACAATTTGGTCTTCAGTGATGATTACGGCAGACAGGAGATCGAGATTGAGGTTGAGGGCGATGAGTTCAGGCTCTACACATTCACATTTGGTTAAACTTTTTATAATTAATTACTTGAATGTAAGTTATGGAAAGGGCTATAGTGAAGAAACCTCCAAAAGGGGTGAACAAGGTGAGAGAGGGAAGAGGGTTCTCGCTTGCAGAATTGCGGCAAGTCGGTCTTGATGGTTCTAAAGCAGTGAAAAAGGGAGTGCCTTTTGATAAATTCAGAAAGACAAAACACGAGGAAAATGTTAAGAAACTAAATTCTATTTTTGGGCAAAAGTAGAGATTTTGCCTGAAAGTTTATATAAATTACAAGCAATAATATTATATGCTATTACCGTCAGAAATTGAATCCAAATCCTTGATACCTGCAATACGTGTAATTATTGCAAAAAAACTTTCGACGGAATTCTATCTTAAAGAGGAAGCTATCGCCAAGATGCTTGGCGTTACGCAAGCAGCGGTGAGCAACTATGTACGGGGAACAAGGGGTGATATGGAATTGGTTGTAAAATTGAACAATGTACCTGAAGTTATGCGTATGGTTGATGATATCGCAAAGGATCTTGCGGCGAATAAAGTGTACACACCATCAAGCATGACGAAGTTTATAGCGTTGTGTAATTATATGCGGGAAAGTTTGATAATCTGCGATGTACACCATACATTGGAAAAGAATATCGATGAGGGCGTTTGCAAAACCTGTGAGAGTAATCTTTTGAGAGGAAACTAACCTAAAAGAAAGAGATATTATTTTCAATACCGCTCTGGGTTCTATAATATGCAATGCAGAGAGCTGTATTCAATCTTTGTTGGCTTCAATTCTACATTCCATGTCAAGATGTGTTGTATAAAGTCATCAATTCTGTTAAAGTATATTCGGGTATATCGAGAAGATTAGTTAGAATCCCTCCTATACCACTGCCCTTTGAAAGTCTTCTTCATCAAATCTTCTGTCTTTGGATTCGATTTAAGGTAATAAATAATTTCATTAGCTCCAGCTCTTCTCAAGAAGTATCCCATCCCACCCGTTCTTGCTTCTTCTTGTGATCTATTTGTAACATAGTATTCAAAAAGTGCTTCTGTAACGGCAGCCACATCTTCGCGAGGTACAAAGTGTAGATATTGCTCTTCTGTATTTGGATCCCTTAGTGGTACACCTTGATGTCTTCCATCCTCTGTTCCCATAAGTGTCAATTGATACAAATTCAGACCTGTACCTATCCACCCTATTGTTTTTATTGCTGGTCTGTAACACTGCCTTTCACAACCTGTAACCCCTATTGACTCGGCCATGTCTCCCCACTTCTTTTCTAATTCGTCAATTAGATAGGGTTCAAACTTTTCAGAATCTGTGTAGGTTAGTTTGCATGTGT
>JAZFZF010000207.1:0-2058 GCA_036443875.1 Nitrososphaerales archaeon | reverse complement strand
TTGAAAGAATTTCATATTATAATAGAAAGTGTGATGCCTTGTCATACGGTTGAATAGTCAAGAAGCAAGAGTGAGATAGAAATACGCATTGCCAGAAATTAAAGAGAATTCTAGATTTGATATTATTGAAGTAAATGAATTACAACTTGACCACTAACTTGTTTGGCTTGAGCTAATCAAGAGTCTTAATAATCATCATCGTCTTCACCACTATCCACCTGGACTAGTTGAAAAATTGCCCCACAATCACACCAGACATACTCCTCTCCACGACTCTGAAATAATGGTCTAGAGCATTGGGGACAACAAGGGGAACAATCTTGGATAGCAACCCTTTCGAAGAATCGACGAAGGTACCTGTTGGATCCTTCCTTTACTGCATGATGTTTTTGCAGAGGGTTATTTTGTAACTTTCTAGACATTTTAGAAACTCCTTACTCAAGATTTTGTAGTATCGAGCTGCAGAAGAAGACGGTGCGTAATCTATCACTGGTAGATGATGACTAGGTGATTCAGCAGTCTTAACACATACAGGTATTTTCGTTGAAAATACCTTACCATCAAATCTTTCTTTTAGAATGTCTTCCACCTCCCTTGCAATTCGCGTCCTTTTATCATACATCGTAAGCACTATACCTAGCAATTCTAACTTGGGATTGATTTCTTTCTTTAGCTTCTCCATTGTCTCCATCAAGTCACTCAGTCCATAAAGGGGAAAATAGTGAGCTTGCAATGGTACCAATACAAAGTTGGAGGCTGTTAGGGCGTTTATTGTTAGGACTCCGAGCCATGGGGGTGTATCTATGAAGATGAAATCATAATGATTTGATAGAAAACTTAACTTTTGCTTCAACTTGAATTGCATATCAGCATCTGCAGCTAGATGTAATTGAGCCGTGCTCAGCGTTTTGCTTGCTGGTATAAGAGTTAGTCCCGATACCTTAGTTTCTAATTCTGCATCGAATACACTTGTAACTGAATCCATGAGCAGATCTGCTGAAGATAATTTAGTTTCTTCTTCGAACATATATCGTGTTGCATTTGCCTGGGGATCAAGATCTATTAACAAAACTTTTTTGCCTTCCCGAGCCAAAGATGATGAAAGGTTTACTGACAGGTCTGTCTTTCCAACTCCTCCCTTCTCATTTGCTACAGAAATTATGGTTGATACTACTCTTTGTTGATAGCAGTTTATTAGAGCTCAGATGTTTACGACTTTTTAGTTTGTGATCAAATATTTCCCATTTATTACCTTAATAAATGGTTTTTAAAATGTATTAATTCGATAAATAAGAGTTATTTTGTATATAATTTACGGTAACAAACATCTCCATTGCCGGTCAATTTATGCTAATACAGATGAAGGACTTCCTTTTTTGCACCATCACTGCATTCCTTTCAAGATTCTGGTAGATAAAATAAAAGCGTATTAAATGAGAAATGCGAGAGCTGATACATAACACTAACTTGTGATACATAAAACATAATTGAATTAATTACAAGCAATAGCTTACCATCTGACCAGCAATGTGACTCAGGAGGGGTTATGGTTCTATCCTTCAGCAGGGTATCATTTTCCACTGTATACACCGGGGTAATGACTATGAGCATGTTACTGATAGATGGATAGCATCTCATTTTATCCGGTATGCTATAGACCGAAATATAGAATTTAGATTCCATAAGGGTTATGTACAAAGTAAAATAGAGGACTCGCGATGAGTCAAAAGACAACTATTCCATGTCCAAAATGTCAATCCAACCATATTGATAAAGAATTCCTAGAATCTCTCTGTAGATCTAAAATTGCTAAATGTAATTCATGTGGTTATGAATTTGCGTTCAAATGATTCCTTATTCTCCAATAAACAAAATTGTGAAATTTGCAGCAGACTTGTTAATGAATGCGAATGTACAGAAATGGAAGAGTATTGAGAATTGGTCTGTCCTTCATCCCGAAAAATCAGGTAAGCTATTTGTTCTTCCTATTCCGCTTCTGGAATAGCTAACATTCTACCGAATATTGTGTAGTAGATGGATCAAGGTAGCATGGTTATT
>JAZFZF010000206.1:0-2534 GCA_036443875.1 Nitrososphaerales archaeon | reverse complement strand
ATACCGAGTTTTTGCCAAGTCTAACTTTTTTTCAGTTCCGCACTCGTTTAGCTTTGGCTGGCTTAAATTTGTTGTATCTTATCCAGTGCAGGTATTAATTCGCCAAAATCTATACCTGAGAATATCACTGCGTATATAACAACGGCTATTACAACAGCTATTATGATTACAAATGGGGCTATGAGAATACCGAATGCCCTGGCCAAGCTCATATCATGCAGCTTGGAAAGCCCAAGTATCGTCAGATATATCGAGTAAAGCCCCATAACAGTACCTGCAATAGGGATCCAGCTGAACAAAAGTGAAGGCGTACTCGCATATACATATGCCTTATATGTTGCAGAATAATCTCCCTTGCCCCTGAAAAGCTTGGCAAAGATGTGAAACCACCCAGCTACTATGAATGATACGAGCAGAGTGACTATGTATATGGGAATCCCTATAATCAAACCGACGCCAGAGAGCAGGCTTTCCAAAGGGATTGTCTCTAAAAACTCCGAGGGAACAAAATCATGAAGATCTGGTAGAAAGAGCATCCATGCTACACTTCCAGCCACGATCACCAAGGAGATTATGGCAAGATATTGGAATGCTGGTCCTAATCCTCGCTCATCTTTTACAGCCTCAAACAAGTCTGAAGGATGAACTATTACCTGCTTACACTTCCGAAGTATCGATAGGTTACTTTGCTCCATATAGAACTATCTCCATACAGACCAGTTTTATTCCTTTCAAAGATAAATTGTTTGGGGCATGCATAAAATTCACTATCTTATGTTATGAATAAACATCATTAATTCAGCTTGATAGAAAGTCCCTTTGCACCATTAGAGGAACAAATCTTCTTGAGGAAAATCCCAAATATCAATCACTATAACACCTTACATCCCTTGCGCTCAGGGGTTGATTTTCCTCGGATTCTTGTCTGGAGATACTGTGAACTCTGCCCACAATGGAAGGTGATCGGTAAGGTCGTACTGCAATTTCTCTGGCCTGTCCGTAAAGGCCGCACCTACAAAATCGATCCTGTTTGCTCTTCCTGTGTAAATAAGAGTACTGTCTCTGTACCTATGATATGCTATCTGATCATAATGCATGGTCTTAGATAGGTTAGTACCCAATCCCTGAATCTCTTTTGGTACGCAAAGCCCACCGGATCGCAGTGCCTTGTAGTATTCGTCCTCTATTTTCTCTATGTTAAAGTCTCCAAGTACAACAAAATCAGGGTCGATTACGTCTTGGTCTTCCGCTCGAGTTTGGATGAAGCTTGCAAAGTTCCTGATCTCATCCTCTCTAAACCTGACAAACTTTCCAGATCCGTAGTAGATATGAACAGTAACAAGAACGAAGTTGCAGCCCGACGCTCTGAATGAGGCCATATAAGGCGTCCTATCGAATTCCACGATCTTCTTCTACGCCTCTTTCTTCTTAATCCGCTCTCGATACTTTTCCTTCTTTCGTGCATCGGTCTCCTTATTCATCTTTTTTCTTATCTTTTCAATCTCCTCATCCTCCTTACCCCTATCCTGGTTTCATAACAACCTCTGCAGCCAACCCTGTGAAGGCGACCCTACGCTTGTAGTAAATGAAGAGGAGTCTTTCGGTGTTTCCGGAGGGATCTGAGAAAATAAATCTATAATTGGACCTTAAAAGCTGTTGTAGTTTTTCCAACCCTGTTATCGAGTCCTTCACTTCCTGAATTGCTATTATATCAAAATTCTTGCATACTTCGGCGATGTATCGTATAGCTCGATCAGACTTTTTAGCACCAAAATTCCTTATATTCCATGTTGCTATGCGTAAGTTGGTCTTCTTCCGACGAGGAATCATGGATGCTTTAATTCTAGCTCGCAGACTTTTCAACTCTACCCGCTGAAGTAATGGATCTTGTGACAATAACTCAAACAATGCTACGGTCAGAATTAAGTATTGCTACCACTGTTTTCATTAAAGGCTTAGATCAGACTGTACATCTAATGACGATTAAGTCACAGACATTCTTTAGTTGTTGCTATTCAATAGAATATTATGACACAAGAGTAAAATTAAAAAGTTATAATGAAAGAGTAACATCATGTCAGAATTTTCTAAAATTGAACCATCATACATCTCAAAGGAAGGATGTCGATTAATCTGGAAGGGAATTGATGAAGATGACCAAGATGTCGTAATTCTAAATAAAGACGAATTAGAACATTTGACTGAATTAATGTCAGAAGAGTCTACTGGGAAGGTCAAGCTTGAGGATGAATATAGTAGAATAATCGTTAACACAGACACCACTCAGTTTCAGTTAAAGGATCATAAGGCCCTTGAAGTAAAAACCTCGATTCTCAGAAAAAGTATTCTAGAATATAGGAAAGTCCCTCATGAACCAAAACCAATCAAAATTTATCCAAAAGAATTCTTTCCTTCAATTGTAATAGAAAAAGAAGATGAGATAGACAGAAACGAGCTTCTTGCTGAAATTCTTACCTCTAAAAGTAAAACTGCACCCGCAGAAAATGAGCTTTTTAGAGTAATGTCAACACGAA
>JAZFZF010000205.1:0-2054 GCA_036443875.1 Nitrososphaerales archaeon | reverse complement strand
CTGGAGAACTGACTTTTGAAATCTTGAATAAGTATATTGATGAAGTTGTTACTGTCGACGACAATGAAATAGTAAAAACTATGTTTCTACTCATGGAGAGGGCTAAACTAGTAGTAGAACCAGCGGGTGCAGTGGGCTTAGCTCACCTGATGTCTAATGGTAATCCTTTCGAGGGTAAGAAGGTCGTTACCGTCCTAACTGGTGGCAATGTTGATATGTATCTGCTTGGACAGATAGTATCAAGAGGATTACTGGAAACAGGTAGAATGCTGAAGATATCGATACAACTGGTCGATAGACCTGGAGAGTTGAAGAACGTGGTTGATAGCATAGTCACCAATAGGGTTAACATAGTTGAAGTTTTGCATGACCGTTTGAGCCAAGATGTTGCCGTAGGCAAGGCCAAGGTAACTTTAAGTCTAGAGACTGAAGACGATGAGCATACACAAAGATTGATGAAATTCCTGAAGAAAAACGACGTAGATTTTGAAGTTGTTTCCTAATTTAATTTCAAATGATGTTTCAGTAATCCATTCACAGCGCTAGGAGAAACAGTCTTTTCATGTTTATGCGTAGGTTCTCTATCATGATCCTCACACATATAGATGAGCTGCCTAGGTGGCGTGGGTGAGCTCATCGCTAGCATCGATTCGACCAGTAATTCTGGCGAACTGTCTACATTCATGATCTTCTCTCGCATTGTTCTTAGTTTCTTTACAAAACTGTCGTCAGCTTTATGTGTGATCCACAATTTGATATACCTGTCCAGATCAGGAATTTCCATTGCCTGGATTATGTCCGTAGCGCGTACAGATGTAACAGTATTTATCGAAAATATCCCCTTCTCCCTAGAAGTGCTGTATAATCCCACACTGGGTTCTTTAAACTCAAATTTAAGGTTGAAGGGAGTAGGATAAATAATTGGATCTATCTCAACGATAGGATCGTTCTCATCACTTCGTCTTACCGAGAGGTAAGATACTTCCTTTGCACTTGTTACCAGATATACCGTGTCATTCTCCAACTCATTGATCTTTTTTACCATCTGCTCTGCCGCTTCCAACAATGTATGATCAGCTTCCTCGAATTTTCTTACAATATCCTCTCTAGTCTGTTGCTGGTACCCAGCTAGAACTGTCTGTTGTCGTTTCTTCATCTCTACAATTTCATCTTCCACCATATGCATAATTCTATAAAGATCTAGCATCCTCAAGAAACACCTTTCTATCTTTTATAAATTGTAATATCATCCCTTTAGCTTGTCACTCAGACTACCACCGACTTTATCCAATATATTCGCTAACTTGCTCTCCTTCAGATCTATCTTTGCCACCTTTTCCTTCTTCTTATCCAATTCTATCTCATTCGGATGTCGCTCGTCAACGGCACCTTCAAAGTAGAACTTGTATAGATCGTCCTTCACGCTAATCAACGGATCGAGAAATACCCACTGCCAGTTGGAAAGCACGAAATAAACTCTTGCAGAAGAATTGTTATTCTTGATCCTACTCCAGATCTTCTTTGCCATAGTTGCTATATCTCTACAGTCAACAAGTTCGATCTTCTCTTCAGGCAAACCAATACCCTTACCATACTGCTTGAGTGCTTCTATCGATTTTTGTCCGAAGAATACTATCCTTGTGTATTCACTGTCCGGGTGTGATGCGGTTAAGCGTGAGTATACATCCCTTGCCTTGTCTACTCTATTGATAACATGCTCTGGAAACGTTGAGTAATTATCCATACCTTCTGTTCTATCATCATCACGGAACCTGCAGTATATGGCTATTAAATGACGTTCTTGCACGACTCCTCGTCATTAAATTGTTATTTAATTTTTTGTATTAAAGATAATACAACCCAAAGAATTGAAGATGGAATTAAGAGGTTTGTTGATAAGAAGAATACCCTCGTTCGAGTGTCAGACTGCATGGATCTTCCTATACACTGTCCTTTCATAGTTATACAGATCCCTTGGGACCCACTCCCAAATTGGTGTGAAACCATCGTTACCGCACAGGAAAACTGTTTTGGTTCTATTATACCTCTCCGGG
>JAZFZF010000204.1:0-2186 GCA_036443875.1 Nitrososphaerales archaeon | reverse complement strand
AAAGCAGACATACCAGCAGGAAAGATGATGCATGTAGAGGCTGGAGGCAAGGCAATAGTCGTGGCGAACGTTGAAGGCAATTTCTATGCAATGGGTGATACCTGCACACATGCCGGTGCAAACTTGCACGAAGGGGAACTTAAAGGCAAAGAGCTTACATGTCCTTGGCATGGTTCAAAGTGGGACGTTACTACAGGAAAGCTGATCTGGTTCCCAGCGAAGATAAAGGATGAGGAAGCGTACAAAGTAACCGTTGAAGGCGATACCGTGTACGTGGAAGCTTGATTACTCATTATTAAAAAATAATGAGTTACTTTACTTTCTTTTTCTTCTCCCTTGAGTTCTGCTCTACGATAACCTCAACCTTCTCAAGTTCAGGCTTACATACTTTGGAATGTGGGAAGTAATCCTCGTATTCCATGATTTCGCCACAGATCTCACATCTCGTTAGGAAGCACATTACAATGATTATGCATTTGTAGGTTTAAAACCTTTTATGATAACAAACTTTTAAAGTCAGTACATTTGGTTAAAAATTGTTTTGTGGGTGATAATGTTGACAACGAAGAAGCAAAAGGAAGACGAGAACAAGGAAAGACTTACCAGAGCAACGGAGACACTAAATGGTGTATCTAATAATTCAACAACACCAAGAAATATACGCAAAACTGTAAAAGACATTGCTACTTCGTTACAGGATCCTGAGCTTAGTGTTTCTGTTTGCGCTGCCAATGCTATAAGTACGCTAGACGATCTTTCTCAAGATCCTAACATGCCTTCGTATGTAAGAGTAATGCTGTGGCAAGCTGTTTCTATACTAGAAAGCATAAGGGAATAACTTTACAGTTTTTGGATTCTTGGTTTGCAGTGTTCAATAAATTGTTCATAAATGGTCATACTAGATACAAGGTTTATTAAATAATTCTTGATGAAATAATATATGGTCATTGATAAGATAGAGATCAACGTTGCTGTGATGAATCACGCTAGGGATAGCCAAATACTCACAAAGGCATTGGAGGAAGTAGAAGTAATGGTTCACAGCAAGAATGACTTTGTTGTTGGCGAACCACAGTTTGCGTTTGGATGGTACTTCTTCACATTATCTGTAAGCAGGGAGCTGCTGGTTAAACTTGCAAACTTACTCGGAGATGAATTTCTCAATGTGAAGGGAAAAAGTTTTGAGAAGAAGTTTGTGAATTGGTTTAATAAGAGACTGAAGGCGCGTGGATGTGAAATGAAACTTGACCTGAAATCCGAGATAGAAACCTCAAAATACGGTCTCTTCTGATGAATTAATTTATACATGAATTGTTGGATTCAATGAGATAGTAAGATGTGGTCAACATGATTAAAGTTTTTGGATCTGAATCTCTGTTAGACAAGTTGGATTTGTTCGAGTCCGCCCACTCAAATGAGTATGGTCACTTTCCATCTGACAACTGATTAATGTAAAAAGTCAGTGATTTCCATTGTCTACTTGAAAGGGCTTGGCGGTATCAGTGACAATGATGGTTCTCAAAAAGGATTTTTGTGAGCGTATCTAGTCAACCACCATAATTTAGTGGCGGTTGCGTACGTATCCTCACTACTTTCTTTTATCAATGTTTTACTAACTATTACTGGTAACACCTCTTGGTTAAATTCAAACCTAACTCAATGACAAACACACAGAAACTACTTTCCTTTAGGTATGTCAGAGTAAGGCTCGATCAAATCTATCTCGACGTATATCTAGTAAATGTAGCCCGTTTCTATACAGCATTAATCAATTGTTTCGCAGGTATTATTACAGGTCATACATACAATATCTATGACTGTCGAACCTTGTCTTTGTTTCTGCACATGTCTTTCCGCACCGTGACCACATCTGCAGGCTACTTGACCCATAGTCGTAGAAGAACCTATTCATTTTTATTAATTTTGGTTTAATTACTGTTCTAATTTATCAAAATGTACGACGATGATTTATTACTGATTTACTTCTTAATCACAAGAGATATCACCTCTATCTTCTGGTAAGATTTTTAACGAGATGCGGTCGACATGCATATAGTTTTCGAATCTGAATCTCTATTCTTGCATATAGTTTTCGAATCTGAATCTCTATTCTTGCATATAGTTTTCGAATCTGAATCTCTATTCTTGCATATAGTTTTCGAATCTGAATCTCTATTCTTGCATAT
>JAZFZF010000203.1:0-4012 GCA_036443875.1 Nitrososphaerales archaeon | reverse complement strand
TATATTCTTGAACTGTGAAATATGTAAAAAAGAGAGGACGATGAGCTCCTGACTAGATACAAAACCTCTTAGATTATCTCCTTGGAGCCCGCTGGATAGAGACTATTACTTTATAAATTAAATTAGTTACAAAGATCTCGAAATGAATTCTAAGACAGTCGTGGTAACAGGGGCTGGCAGAGGTATTGGAAAGGCCATTGCCATAACTCTGGCAAAAGAAAACTATGATGTTATTGTAAATTCTAGGAATCCAGAACATGCTCACAGCGTAGCAAATGAGATCAAATCGCATGGCAAGAATGCAATAGGAGTTGGTGGTGATGTTGCAAAAGAAGAGGATTGTAAGAAGATAATTGAAGCAGCGATAAACCAATTCAACAGGATCGATGTTCTTGTTAACAATGCTGGCATTCAGAAGCCGATACCAATGAACAAAATCTCGGTGGAAGAATGGGATAAGGTAATGAATGTGAACCTGAGGGGGGTCTTCATATGTAGTAGAGAAGCTGTCAAACATATGCTCAAGGATGGCGGCGGAAGCATAATCAATATTTCCTCGGTTCATCAGGTGATCCCCAAGCCATTGTATGTGCACTATGCTTCCTCGAAGGGCGGGTTGAATATGTTGACGAAGACAATGGCATTGGAACTTGCAAGGCATAACATCCGTGTTAATGCAGTTGCTCCAGGTGCTGTTGCTACAGATATGAATAAGGAGATTCTTGATAATCAGGACAAGATGAAGGAAGTTAACGAGTTGGTTCCGATGGGAAGGATAGGTAAGGCAGAAGAGGTAGCCAATGCGGTAATATTTCTTGCTTCGGATTCTGCAAGCTATATTACCGGGACAACGTTGTTTGTTGACGGAGGATTGACTTTATACCCAAGCTATGGTATTGAACTAAAAGAGGGATCTGAGGAATTCCATTAGACGAGGTCATGATTATTGAATTTAGAAAAGCAGTGGAAGAATGAATTCTTACTGATTAAAAGTTTGTAATTGTATAACCCACAGAACCAAGGAAGTATATCGCAAAGCCTTCCATTATAGTAATACTGTGCTGTTCTATAGTCTAGTATGATAATGCATCAAAGAACTGGCAAGCTCAGCTTCCATCCATCGAACTTTCAAGCCTGCACTTTATGGATGTATTCTTTCCTTCGTTGTTCATCTTGTTGCCGCTCTTCAATCTATCTGGATGCTTTGGTTCCTCCATTCCCTTTTCGATTTTTGTTGGTCAAGCAACATACTTGGTAATGTATGCCGGGGACGGGATTCGATCCCGCGACCTCCAGATTATGAGTTTGGCCCCTTGTTTGGAGGACTGGCGCTCTAGCCAGGCTGAGCTACCCCGGCACGTGGGTGCTAACTAGCTCCTACCACTGTGCGAGCTCAACCCGAATAGCTATTTATTTCTGTATGACCATCTTGCCATTAGGCAGTATCCCAACAAATTGGCATCCTTGCAGAATAAGCTGTTGGTTTCGCTTGTTGCTACTCTCTGATACAGGAATTGTGGATACCCAACTTGAGCATCTCTTGTACCTTTTCAGGAATAGCTCCTTCTAGTACCTTATGTGACAACTCCTTTCTTTTGAGCAATAGATCTTCTTCTTTCATTTCCAAGCCCAGACAGTCAAGCATAACCTAGATAAAGAGAAGAAATCGCTGATGAAGATCGGTGCAAGTAAATTAATTGGCTTTCACTGAAACAAAACTCAAGCTACCCAAGGCAAATGGTTCCTGAGTATTGAGCGGAATCGGTCGATCTCTAAACAATCTCTTGTTGGGTAAAGTATTATTTACGTGATGGCAGAGTCAATGCCTTGTGACATTTATTCACTTATCCAAGTCATTTATCAATCTCAGAACAGAGCACAGCGAAGAGCGCATCGCTAGCCTATCATTAGCCCTATGAAAGCCATTGACTGTTGCAATATTCATTTCGCTTAGTTCGAGCAAGGTCTTGCGTTGACACAATAAGGTATGTTGTGATAGTCGAATTCCTCTGTCTATCGTTGTATTTCTAGTTACATTTACTATTTCACATCGTTATATGCTGGTTTCTGTGATAAGAAGGTAATTCCAAAGGTTAAAGTGAAGTTTTGACTGTTCATAGAATGGAACCAGAATTTACTTGCTAATCAACATTGACATTCGCATTCTCACATAGTGAAATTTTTGAAAACCGGAGAGCGCTCAATCGCTGCGAGGATTCAATGTCAGAGAACCTATCTGAAGATAAAATATATAGATGCTAATAAATTATTATGATGCAGGCAATATAGAGATGAAATTAGTTAGATAGTTGATCTCATTGTACCCGAAATACAAACTAGATCAAACACAATGCCCAAAGTAGATTATCAGCATAGAACATTTGCAGCGAACTTTATACGCTAACCATTAAAGAATTTATTTGATCATTCTATGTGGCTCTTAAGAAACATGATGATGAAGTAACCTTATGCATAAGACAAACACCAAAAGAATCACCACGTTCACATTGTTCCTGTTAAGGTATTCTAGCAGTAGCAGCAATAGGCATTCAGACTGACGCATTTGCATCACATTCGGGTCTGTACTTAGGATGAGGGATTAGTAGAAAGCAATACATACATTGTAGAAGAATCATGCTTAGGCAACCCGGGCGTCTGTCCATATCCAGTATGCCAGTGAACATGAAGAAATATCTCATGCTGAAGATGACGCATGAGGATTCCCCCTTTTATCTTCATATCATAATAATCTAATCCAACAATAACTCGTCTGCTCCAATGTTATGTAATCTTTGATTACAGTTTATCATCAAAATTGATATGAAATCGAACACAAGACCTAAAGCGTGGAGAATTACCTACCTTATCTTTATATCAAATTTCACTTACTAAGCTTTCAAAGCCATAACATCGCTAGCAATTAACAACTTTCCAAGTGTGGATAGCTTCACGGTTATCTTCCCGCGTTCGACCCTATTTACTTCCACCAGTCCCAAATCGGCCAGTCCCTTTGACTCCCTACTGCCCTGAACATGATAGCTGAGCAAAGGTTTACCATACTTTGATACTTCGCTCAATTTCTCCAAGCTCTCTACTTCTCCTCCAGCTCCGTCAATAGCACGCAGTATACGTAGCTTTGCATCAGAAACAATCTCATTATAGCTTAATTTCAGGACAGGTAATAACATTGGACATCCTTCCTGATCCATACCAAAGGCTTTAATTCCATTAACAAATGCGGCTGATAGCGCAGCGCAGCCCATCATCTTATCTCCAGCACTCACATTCATCAATATCTGATCGAAATTGCTTCCTTCCTCGCTTATTACTTTCGCAATCGATTGCAAAACATCACGTATTACATTTCCATCAGACACAAACATCTCGCTTACGGGTAGGCCCAGGGTGTTTCTGATCCTCCTAGCGAACTCTTCTATCTGTGCCTTCTCCTCCTCATAACAGAGGAGAATCAGTTTGTGAACTGGAAAATTCCTTATTCCTGCGACTATACCCTCTTGACCATCCCCAAACGTTGCTATTTGTAATGTTTGCATAGCATATCTAGCTCGTAACTACTAATTATTATTTTATTTTAACGGTTAAAGTTAAAATTTAACTATTGAAGATGCTGCTTAAAGCAGTATGCATTGTTCGAGTCTATGTTCCAAACCACTTTGGCCTTTTTTACTTGACGAAAATATAGGTTCCTCCTTCTTAACCATCATCAAAAACTTGACTAAGACCATTCCCTGAAATAATTGTAGGCGTTCAATGGTGTATTGTAAAATCAGTACTATCGATGATTAGGCGTCTATACACATAAGAACCGATCGACTGGTTCAGGGTAATAGAGCAATCATCCAATAGGCGAGAATGAAAGAACTTAGAAATTGTCAATGGCAGATAGTTCGATCAATTAGGGATTAATTATTCAGAGCGATATAGGTTCCTGTTGCTGTAGGGCTTTCTCTTCATCTTTTTCTTCTTTTCCTGTTTCTTCTTTACGCATTTG
>JAZFZF010000202.1:0-3865 GCA_036443875.1 Nitrososphaerales archaeon | reverse complement strand
TGGATCTCGAAGGAAGGGAGTTGATGCTTATCAAGAAAGACGGTAACATAAGTGCTCTCGATAGAATATGTACACATGAGCGAGCTGATCTCTCAATGGGCTTTCTCGGTGAAAATTATATAACATGCCCTCTACATTTATCACAATTCGAAGTTGAAACTGGAAAAGCTTTGAACCCTCCTGCAGAAAACCAGCTAAAATCTTATAAAGTTAAAATAGAAGAAAACGGAATTTACGTATTGTTGGAGTAGTTTGTCATGAAGACTAGTTTAATAGATATTGAAAAGATACGTGAAGATTTTCCAATACTTGCTAGAAGGGTGAGGGATAACAAACCTCTAGTTTACCTTGATAATGCTTCTACTACGCAAAAACCAAGACAGGTGATAGACGCTATATGTGATTACTACTTGCGTTACAATGCCAACATACATCGAGCCGTGTACCATATTGCTGAAGAAGCTACTGATGCGTATGAAGGAGCTAGGGAAAGGGTAGCCAAGTTCATCAACGCCGATAAGGAAGAGATCGTGTTTGTTAGAAATGCTACTGAAGCCATTAACTTGATCGCGTATGCTTGGGGCAGAGAAAATGTTGGAAGGGAAGATAGAGTTTTGATAACAGAATTTGAACATCATAGCAACATAGTTCCATGGCAGTTACTTACGCAGGAAAAGAGTGCTAAACTTGAATATATTAGAATCAATGATGATGGCTTACTCATACTAGATGATCTATACGATGCGTTGGAGAAAAATAATGTGAGTCTGGTGTCTACAAGTCATATGTCCAACGTTTTGGGAACTATTGCACCTGTAGACGAAATAGTGAAGGCATGCCATCTAAAGAACGTTCCAGTTCTTGTTGACGGAGCACAATCGGTTCCACATATGCCAGTAGATGTGAAGAAGATGGATTGTGACTTTATGGCGTTTTCAGCTCATAAGATGCTTGGACCAACTGGCGTTGGTGTCCTTTATGCTAAGAAAGAATACCTTGAAAAGATGAGGCCTTTCATCAGCGGAGGAGATATGATAAAGGAAGTACACAAATATGAAACCAAATGGAATGTTCTTCCATGGAAGTATGAGGCTGGAACCCCAAACATTGCGGGTGTAATAGGATATGGGGTTGGAATCGACTATCTTATGAATATAGGTATTGACAATATTAGGGCATATGAGAAGGAGTTGACGAAATATGCTTTGGATAGAATCACTGATATGAAGGGAATACATGTGTATGGTACACGAGATATTGCGAAACGTGGTGGTGTAATCTCCTTCAACCTTGGTGATATTCATCCTCACGATTTATCTACTATATTGGATGAGGACGGTGTTGCAATCAGATCAGGACATCACTGTGCGCAACCATTGATGGAACTTCTAGGAGTTGCGGCAACATCCAGAGCCAGTTTTTACATATATAATACAAAAGAGGAAGTAGATGCACTAATAAGCTCCTTAGAGAGAGCTAGGATGATATTCAGGATATAGGAGTGTGTAGGTATGGGAAGCGCAGATATCTATAGGGAAATCATTTTGGATTACTACAGAAATCCACGAAATTATGGTAAAATAGATTCTCCAGATATTGTTATCAGGGACAGTAATCCTCTATGTGGTGATGAAATTGAGATATATGTAAAGTTTGAAGGTGATCAAGTCAAGGATGTTAAATTTACTGGTAAGGGATGTGCTATTAGCCAGGCAAGCGCCTCTATGTTAACAGAGATGGTAATGGGAAAGAACTTGGAAGATGTAAAAAAGATTGGCAAAGACGATATACTTGAATCACTTGGATTACCAAGCCTTGGACCTGCAAGGATCAAGTGTGCATTGCTATCGTTAAAGACGCTTAAACTGGGTGTGTACTCTTTTGTAGTAGAGAAACTAGGTAGTGCTGATGCAGAAAAGCTCAAGGAAGAGGCGTCTAAGCTATTCTAGATTGATTCATTCGTGTTTTTTACCATCTCTCTTGGATGCTAATTCAAGAGCTTGTACCATTGGTAACCTCTTACCTGCTAGATACAGCACCAATGCACCCCCTGCTGTGCTTACATGATTCATCTGATCGCTTAAACCCATTTTCTGCAATGCTGCTGTAAGATGTCCTCCACTTACTATGGTTGTACTCATAGATGATGCTACTGCCTTGAGAAGGTTTTCTGTACCGAAACTATAATCGGGTCTTTCAAATGCACCTGCAGGTCCACTTATGAAGACTGTTCCTGCACCTTTGATTATCTTCGCATACCTTTCAACAGTTTTGTGTCCTATGTCAAGGATCACTTCATTCTCAACCAGATCCTCAGTATCCTTTTCTACCCTTTCACCGTTCTTCTCAACAGCAAAGTCAAGCGGCAGTGTAAATACATTGGGGTATTTCGAGACGAGTTTCTGAGCTTTTTCTATCAGAACTTCTTCTCTCATGAGCTCGGTGTTGCGTTTCATCTTTCCCTCGGCACTTAGGAATAGGTTACTGATCAAGCCGGTCAATAACACCTGATTAGCCCTTCCACTCTGGATCAGTGTATCTATAGCCTCCAGTCTATCAGCAATTTTCGAACCGCCTAATGTAACTATGAATGGTGCTTTTGCGACTGTAAGAATGTTGTCAAGTGATTTAACTTCATTAGCAACCAACCTTCCTCCACAAGCTGGTAAAAGGTATGGAAAGCCAACTACTGAGGGATGGGCTCTATGCGCTGAAGGGAAACAATCTAGAACACATACATCAAACAGTTTGTTCAATCGTTGTACCATTATTGTTTTAGCGGCATCAGATGGTTTAAATTCATAATTTTCTTCAGCACAGAATCGTAGGTTATCCAGTATCAAAATCTCTCCGTTGTTCATTGCTGATATTCGATTTTTGGCTTCTGGACCAATCACATCCTCTACATAATCAACCGTCTTGCCGAGGATCTGTTCAAGTACTTTAGCATGCTGCTCCATACCAATATAGTCATACCTTCCCACCCTTCCCTGATGTGAGCCAACAACTACCTTCGATTGATTCAGATCTTTGATCGTTATGCTGGCCTCATTGATTCTGCTCGGTTCAATGATGTCAAGTTTTTGCGGATGGATAGGGACATTCATATCAACGCGAAGAAAGACAGTCTTTCCTGCAGTATCCAAGTCATCGAGCGTCAGAATTCGCACATCCTTACTACTTGATAAAAGTATTAAAAATCTTTAGACTAGTACTCAAAAGATCACATTCTCATTTGAAAAGGGTAAATTTTTTATATATACTCAAAGAGCATAGAAAGGTATTGGATTAAGTTAACACATCAGGAAGGTATTGTAGAACTATCCCATTTGAATTAAGAAACTCGTATCATACGTTTAAGGATGGGATTTTACACGTAGCTGCACAACTCAAGCCTGTAGCATGAAGCATAGTGAAGGGAAACTCAAGAAGGCTGGGGTGGTATAGTAGGAACGAGCTATTGGTATTGAATCACAGAAGAAATTCACCCTTAAGTATGAACTGCCGTTCATAATACTATCCGATGAAGATGCCCATGGCCAAAAACTATCGAGTATGCGGTATGAAAACCTAATGCGTGGGATGTTCATGGGTGTAAAGGACTATGCTTCTGATTGTTGAATATATATGATATTGAAGAATATGCCAAAAATAGATGTAGACGCTAACGAATTCCTAAGCGCCCGAGTCAATCTGGTTTCTTGACTTTCTTGGTGAGTAGATCAAAAGATAGTTTAGCTTTATCTTATTAAACGGCCAAGAAATCTATGGTTTAACATTTCACTAATGAATGAATTAATTAATATCCCTTCGATAAAACAGTTCGTGCTGGTCAGCGTCGCATTGATGTCAATAAATCAAAAAG